>CAINDZ010000254.1 GCA_903847545.1 uncultured bacterium
CGGGTGCGCAAAGATGAAGTCCTTGCCGCCGGTCTCGCCCACCAGCCGCGGGTAGCAGCGGTAGTTCGCGATGTTGTTGCCGATCGTGCGCCACATGTCGTGGAACACGCTGGTCGAACCGGTGAAATGCACGCCGCCCAGTTCGGGCGCCGCCATCACCGGGTTGCCCACCTGGCCGCCGCTGCCCGGCACGAAGTTGATCACGCCGTCGGGCATGCCCGCCTCGCGCAGGATGTCCATGATGACCCAGCCGCTGAGCACCGAGCTCGACGCGGGCTTCCAGACCACGGTGTTGCCCATCAGCGCCGGCGCCGTCGGCAGGTTGCCGGCGATGCTCGTGAAGTTGAACGGCGTCACCGCGAAGACGAAGCCGTCGAGCGGGCGCTGCTCGAGCGTGTTCCAGGTGCCCGGCGAGCTGCGGGGCTGCTCGCGAAGGATCTGCTCGGCGAAGTGCGGGTTGTAGCGCCAGAAGTCGATCAGCTCGGCGGCCGAGTCGATCTCGGCCTGGAAGGCCGTCTTGCTCTGGCCCAGCATCGTCGCGGCGTTCAGTTCCATGCGCCGGCGGCCGGCCAGCAGCTCGGCGGCCTTCAGCAGGATCGCGGCGCGCTGCTGGAACGGCATGGCGGCCCAGCCCGGGCGGGCCTTCTCGGCGGCCTTGATGGCGGCCTTGACTTCCTTCTCCTCGGCCTTGTGGTAGCACCCCAGCTTGTGGGCGTGCTTGTGCGGCATCACGCAGTCGGCCAGGCGGCCGGTGCGCACTTCCTTGCCGTCGATCAGGAGCGGGATCTCCACCTGGCGGGCGGCCATCGCCTTGAGCGCGGCCTTCAGTTCGGCCTTCTCGGGCGAGCCCTGCAGGTAGCCGAGGACGGGTTCGTTGCGCGGAGCCGGGATCGTGAACATGACGTCGGACATGCTGTCGCCTCCGGAAGGACGGACCAGGCTGTTGCCCGTATAAGGTTGCCGCCACGATGGCAAACGGCCGGCCGGGGCGCAAGAAGATGGTTGTTGTTTGCTGGCAAGGTGTTACCATGGAGGGGTCACGCTCCCGAAGCCGTCCCCTCCCCACCCGCCGGCGCCTTGGCGACGCCCGCGGCCCAGGCAGGTGCCATGACCCAGACGCCGCGGAACCTCCAGACGATCGAGTCGCACATCCTCGAACTGCAGAAGCTGCACCCGGCCGCCAGCGGCGACTTCACCGGGCTGCTGAACGACATCACCTTCGCGGCCAAGATCGTCAGCCGCGAGGTGAACAAGGCCGGCCTGGTCGACATCCTGGGCGCCACCGGCGAGTCGAACGTGCAGGGCGAGACCGTCCAGAAGCTGGACGACTACGCGAACGAAGTCTTCCTCAAGTGCCTCGGCACGCGCGGGCAGGTCTGCATCCTCGGCAGCGAGGAGATGGCCGACCCCGTCTTCAACGACGCGGGTCCCGGTTCGCACAACTACATCGTCATCTTCGATCCGCTGGACGGCAGCTCGAACATCGACGCCAACGTGTCGGTGGGCACGATCTTCGGCATCTGGAAGCGGCGGTCCCTGCTGAACAAGGTCGGCGAGGCGGACCTCCTGCAGCCCGGCCGCCAGCTGGTGGCCTCCGGGTACGTCATCTACGGCTCGAGCACGATGTTCGTCTACACCGCCGGCCACGGCGTCCACGGCTTCACGCTGGACCCGAGCATCGGCGAGTTCCTGCTCAGCCACGAGCACATCACGACGCCGTTCGTCGGCGGCATCTACTCGGTGAACGAGGGCAACGAGCCCAAGTGGACGCCGGAGGTGCGCGAGACGGTGCGGCAGCTGAAGTACGGACGGGACAGCGCCAAGGGCAAGGGCGGCAAGACGTCGCGCTACATCGGCTCGCTGGTGGCCGACTTCCACCGCAACCTCCTCTACGGCGGCGTCTTCCTCTACCCGCCCACGGCCGACAAGCCGGGCGGCAAGCTGCGCCTGATGTGCGAGGCGGCGCCGCTGGCCCTGGTGGCCGAGAACGCCGGCGGATACGCCAGCGACGGCAAGGGCCCCATCCTCGACGTCGTGCCCGACCAGCTGCACATGCGCGTGCCCCTGTACATCGGCAGCCGGGACGACGTGCTGTGGATCGAGAAGATGATCGGCGGGCCGGCCTGACCCGCGATCCGCACTGCCGGGGAACGAGAACGAGGGCGGCCACCAGGCCGCCCTCGCTGTCTCACGCACGCGGCAAAGTCGTCAGACCTGCGGGTCCATCTGCTTCTGCAGGCCCTTGGTCTCGACGACCAGGCCCAGCGCGTTGTTCTTGCAGCGCGGACGGTGCTTGACGCCGGCCGGCACGAGCAGCGCCTCGCCCTGCCGCACCTCGACCTCGCGCCCCTCCATCTCGACCACCAGCGAGCCCTCGAGGATGTAGACGAACTCGTCCTTGTCGTGGGCGTGCGTGATGTAGTCGCCGCTGTAGCGGACGATGAACGCATGGTACCGACCGTCGATGTCCGTCAACTCGACCGGACGGAACACCTGCGACAGGCCGCGCGCCATCTTGAGCACCGAGAACTTCGCCACCGTGATCAACTCCCGCGGCCGCCCGGGGCGGCCTTTACTTGTCCTTGCCGGTCTCTTCCTTCAGCAACGCCGCCTCGTCCGAGGCGGGGTATTTCGCCAGGAGGTCGCCCCCCATCTTCCACGCATCCTGCTTGCGCCCGAGCGCCAGGTAGCACGACCGCGCCTTGTACATGGCGGCCGGCGCCCAGTCGCTCTTCGGGAACCGCCCGAGGAGGTCCTCGAAGCGCTTCACGGCGCCCGCATGGTCGCCCTCGGCGTAGGCCAGGTCGCCCAGGCGGTACAGCGCGTCGTCCGCCGCCTCGGACTTGCCGAAGCGCTGCAGGAACTCCTCGTAGCCCTGCCGGGCCAGGTCGTTGTTCCCGCGCGTGCGGTCGGCCTCGGCCGCCTGAAAGATGCTGCGCCCCTCCTCGGGCAGCGCATCGGCGCCGCCGCCCTGCGAAGGCTTGTAGTCGCCGAGCGTCGGGATGCCCTGCCGGCTGGCCAGCAGGTCGACCCGCGCCGAAAGCTCACGCATGTACTGGGCATTGTCGTCCAGTTTCTGCATGAGTTGATCCAAACGTGCGGACACCTGGCTCAGCTTGGC
>CAINDZ010000255.1 GCA_903847545.1 uncultured bacterium
CAGGCACGTGAACTCCGGGCACTCGAATTCGATGGTGTACTCCCGCTCGGGGAACGGATTGGGGAAGGTCTTCAGCTTCTTCGACGGGCTCGATGCCATGGGCTGGTCCTCGCTGGGTGACGTTAGGGTCCTGATCCTGAGCACCATAGTAGGCGCCGCGCGGGCGCGGGGCAACACCGGGCGAGGGAAACACAGGCGGCCCCGGGCACTAGCCCCGGGGCCGCCTTCCATCAGGATCGGGACCCTGGCCTAGCGGAACAGGGACTTCACGGAGCCGAAGTTCGTCGTCTCCGTCGGCACGGAGCACAAGCTCACGAAGTCGAACTGGTAGGTACCGCAGGCGGCGGTGCCCCACGAATCGATCACCAGGTACACGGTCTGGGTTGCGCCCGACGTGTTGGTGTAGCTCAGCGTCTCGGTGCCGCCGCTCACGGTGTCGTCGGCATAGCCGATGCACGCGTAGCCGGCCGCGCACGAGTCCAGCAGCCAGAGCGCGCCGTCCTTGGTCGCATACTTCACGTTGGCCGTGAAGCTGCAGCCCGCGGGCATGAGGATCTCGTAGTAGTGTTCAAGGCCGTTCTCGGTGTAGTCGCCGCAGGCTTCGGCCGAGACGTTGTTGTAGCCGTTGCAGGTGTCGCCGGTGAACGAGGTGCCGGTGACGTTCTGCACCAGGTCGCACATCGACGGCGGCGCCGAGTAGGGCGTGGTCGTGAACGTCAGCGTGAACGGTCCCACCGCGCCGCTGTAGCCGTCGACGACGAACCAGAGCTCGCCGGGGTACGGCTCGGCCACGTAGACGCCCGTGTCGAAGACGCCGAGGCAACCGGTGGTCTCGTCACAGGCGTCCAGGACGGCCAGGTCAAGGTCGCCGGTCATGCCCGACAAACCGACCTGCCAGGTGACGTCGGCCGGGAACGTGACGTGGAACACGACCTCGCCGCCGCTCTCGTTCCACGTGCTGCAACCGTAGGTGGACACGTTGTTCGGGGCGCCGGTGGTGTCGCCGTTGTAGACGCCGACGTTGAGGTCGACCTCGACGGCGCCGCTGCAGTCGAGCGTGCCGAGGGCGGCCGTCCCGCCCTCGACAGGAGCCTTCTTCACCGGGAACTTGACGGTGTCCTGCAGTTCGACGGCCAGTGAGGCGCCGGCCAGTGCGAGCAGGCACGCGACGATCGCGAGCGATTTCAAGATACGCATGTCATCCCCCATGGGTTTGGTGAACCAGCGCGGCCGTCCGCATCTCCCTTGGCAGCCGTGCCGCGCAAGGGCATCCGCATCATCCCGACACGATCCTGCCCATGCCCGCCATCCTGCGGGATCCGCACCTCGCGTTCAAGGGCATCGCGTGCCAAAATGCGGCGGATTTCGGCGCTTTGTCACGTTCCCGTGTCGTGATTTGGGGCCCGATGTCGAAAACGGGACCAAACGCAAAAGCGGCCCCCGCCCGCAGGCGAAGGCCGCTTCCGGAAAAATGCGTCGTGCGTGCTACTTCACCAGCGCCATGCGCCCCACCGCGCGGTTGCCGCCGCCGTTCACCTCGTAGAAGTACACGCCCGCGCCCACCGGGCGCCCGTGCGCGTCGTCCCCGGTCCACGTGACGTCGTGCGTCGCGGCCTCGAGGTCGTCGTTCACCAGCGTCTTCACGTGATGGCCGGCGATGTCGTAGATGGCGACCGTCACGTGCGCCGCGGCCGGCAGCACGAAACGGATCGTCGTCTTCGGGTTGAACGGGTTGGGGAAGTTCTGCTCGACGCGGAACGCCACGCCCGGCACCTCGCCCGGCACCGGCGACACGTAGCAGGCGCCCAGCAGCGCGCCGATCTGCCCGCACGAACCGCTGTTGCCCGGCCGGCACGGCGAGGCGCCCTGCAGCTGGAAGTTGTTCGTCGCCGCGTCGCAGAACAGCGGGTCGGCGGCGATGTTGCCGCCCGTGCCGGTGGGATCGGTCATCCCCGTCCAGCCGGCGTTCTGGTTCCCGAACACGTCGTTGCATGTGGCCGTCGCCGTCGAGCTGACCAGGGCCACGCCGTTGCCGAACCCGGAGCCGCCCAGGTTGAAGGCCGAGATGTTGCGGCTGATCGTCGCGGCGCCGTTCGAGACATGGATGCCGCCGCCGCCGTTGCCGCCGGTGTTCGCCGTCGCGGTGTTGCCCGTGACGCTCGACCCGGGGCTCAGGTCCACCAGCAGGCCGCCGGCCCAGTACTGGCCCAGGTTGCCGTGGAAGACCGAGTTGCTCACGGTGCTGGCCGCGCACGAGGTGACGGCCACGCCGCCGCCCACCTGCGCCTGGTTGCCGCGGCAGGTCAGGCCGGTCAGCGTCGCCGTGGCGCCGCCGGTCACCTGCAGGCCGCCGCCGTACATGAACATCGAGGCCGCCGTCTTGCCGTTGTCGGCGAACGTCGTCCCGTTCACCGACAGCGTGCC
>CAINDZ010000256.1 GCA_903847545.1 uncultured bacterium
ACCGTGACCTCGCACACGGCGGTCGAGAAGCTGTACGCCGGCGAGGTGCCCACCGCGGCGCCCTTGTACTTGCCGCCCAGGTTCGGCGGCGGCGAGTAGTGTCCGGTGCCGGTGACCGGGCCGCCGGCGCTGAAGGCGTCGCGCGCGGCGGCGTCCCAGTCCAGCCGCACCTGCGGGTGCTGCGCCACGTAGATGTAGCCGTCGCGCGCGGCGAGGTTGCCCACGTCGCAGCCCAGCTTCACGGCGGCCACCTTCAGCAGCTGCGCCTTGACGGCGGCGGCCGCCATGCGCACGGCGTTGCCCGCCATCAGCGTCACGCGGCTGGAGTACGAGCCCAGGTCGGTGGGCCCCAGCACCGAGTCGCTCTCGACCATCCACACGCGCTCGTAGGGGATTCCCAGTTCCTCGGCCGCGATCTGCGGCAGGATCGTGTTGCAGCCCTGCCCGATCTCGGCCGCCGCGATGTGCAGCGAGACGGACAGGCCGTCCTCCGAGACGCGGACCAGCGCGTTGGAGTGGGGGAAGTTCGAGCGGTAGATGGGGTAGCCCGCGCCCGAGACGAACCCGCCGCAGCCGACGCCGATGCCCTTGCCCTTCGGCAAGGACTTGCGCTTGGCGTCCCAACCGGTCGCCTCGCGCGCCTGCGCCAGCGTGGCCTTGAACTCGCACGACGAGATGTCCAGCCCGTTGCACGTGACCGTGTCGGGCTCCATCGCGTTCTTCACGCGCACGTCGAACGGGTCCAGGCCCAGCTGCTCGGCGGCCTTGTCCAGCAGCACCTCGAAGGCGTACCTGGGCTGCGGCACGCCGTGCCCGCGCATGGCGCCGCTGGCCGGCAGGTTCGTGTACATGCGGTAGCCGTCGTACTTGTAGTTGTCCATCCGGTACAGCGTGGGCACCATCGAGCCCGCGTAGTACGCCGTGACGATGCCGTACGACGTGTAGGCGCCGCCGTCGAGCAGGATGCGCGACTGGCAGGCCGAGATCGTGCCGTCCTTCTTCAGGCCGATCTTCATGTCGATGTACTGCTTGTGGCGCCCGCGGAAGTGCCGGAACATCTCCTCGCGCGAGTACTTCATCATCACCGGCCGGCCGGTCAGCCTCGCGAAGATGACGCCGCACAGCTCGAGCGGCGTCGCCTCGGCCTTGACGCCGAACCCGCCGCCCACGCACGGGGTGATGGTGCGGATGTCGCCCTGCGGGATGTCGAACATGCGGCTGAGCATGTGCCTGAGGTAGTGCGGCGCCATCGACGACGACCACACCGTCAGCTTGCCGGCGTGGTGCTCCCAGCGCACGACGGCGGCATGAGGCTCGATCGGCGCCTGGTAGGGCCGGTTGCCGACGAAGGTGTCGGCCACGATCACGTCGGCCTCGGCAAAGCCCTGGTCGACGTCGCCGAAGTGCCACTCCACGCGGGTGTTGATGTTGTTCTCGAAGCGGTCGTCGCCGGGGTGGATCTGCGGCGCGCCGTCCTTGATGGCCTCGCGCGGGTCGAACACCGCCGGCAGTTCCTCGTATTCCACCTCGATCAGCTTCAGCGCCTGCTCGGCGATGTCCTCGGTCTCGGCCACCACGGCGGCCACCTCGTCGCCCACGTAGCGCACGCGGTCGCGGGCCAGCACCCGCTCGTCGTAGCGCGCCGGGCTGACGCCGTAGTCCTTCTGCGGCACGTCGGCGCCGGTGATCACGGCCAGCACGCCGGGCACCGCCCTCGCCTTGCTGACGTCGATCCGCTTGATCAGCCCGTGCGCCACCGTGCTGCCGAGGATCTTCCCGTGCACCATGTCGGGCAGCCGGATGTCGGCCGTGTACTCGGTGCGCCCGGTCACCTTGTCGGGCCCGTCGTAGCGCGTGACGCCCCGCCCGACCACGCTGTGGTCGCGCTCCTGGTCGCGCTCGTCGTCGGCGCGCGGGGCGGTGTCCAGCGGCCGCCCCTCGTACTCCCGCCAGCCCGTGACGGCCTTCAGGATGCGCGGGTAGGTGCCGCAGCGGCAGAGGTTGCCCCCGAGCGCGGCCTTCACCTCGTCCTCGTCCGGCTGGGGGTTGCGGTTGATGAGCTCGAGGCTCGAGATGATCATGCCCGGCGTGCAGAATCCGCACTGCAGCGCCCCGTGCTTGATGAACGACTTCTGCAGCGGGTGCAGCTCGCCGCCCTGGGCCACGCCCTCGATGGTCACGATCTCGGCGCCCTCGCACGTCGCCGCCAGCACCAGGCAGCTGGTGACCGCGCGCCCGTTCAGCAGCACCGTGCAGGCGCCGCAGTCGCCGACGTCGCAGCCGCACTTGGTGCCCGTCAGCCCGAGATCCTCGCGGATGACCTGCTTGAGCGTCGTCTCGGGCGCCACGCCCAGCGTGTGGCGGCGCCCGTTGACGGTGAAGCTGACCAGCTGTGCCTTCCCGCTCATCGCGCACCGCCTTCCGCGCGCCGGGCCGCCGCCGCCAGCGCCCGCGCCGTGAGCACGGCGACGATCTCGCGCCGGAACTGCGCGCTGCCGCGCAGGTCGCTGATCGGCTGCGCCTCGGCCGCGGCCAGCGCGCCCGCGGCGGCGAACGTCGCTTCCCCGGCCGCCTGGCCGACCAGCGAGGCCTCGGCCTGCGCCGCCTGCAGCGGCACCGGCCCGACCGCGCCCATGTAGATGCGCGCCTCGGCCACGACGTCCTTCTCGAGCCTGACCCACGCCACGACCGAAGCCACCGCCAGCGCCGAGCCCCGCCGCAGCGAGAACCGCTGGAACGAGGCACCCGACCGCGCCGGCTGCTCGGGCAGCCGGATGGCCGTCACGATCTCGCCCGGCTGCAGCACGGTGACCCGCGGCGCCAGCACGAACTGCCGGGCCGCGACCTCGCGCTCGCTGCCGTCCGGCGCCACCAGCGCCACACGCCCACCCGCCGCGCAGACGATGGGCGGCGTGTCCGAGCACGGCACCCCGCAGCTGAAGTTGCCGCCGATGGTCCCCAGGTTGCGCACCTGCCGCCCGGCCATCGTGGCGATGCCCTCACTGAGCGCGGGGAACCCCGCCATGACGTGCGGCGACTCGGCAATGGCGGCCAGCGGCGTGGTCGCGCCGATCTCGAGGCCGCCCTTGATGGCGCGCACGCCGCGCAGCTCGGCGATGCCGCCCAGGGCGATGACCTCGGCCACCGCCTTGCGGCCCGACCGCAGGTCCACCAACAGCTCGGTCCCGCCCGCGAGGTAGGCCGCCGTGCGCCCGAACCGGGCCCCCAGCGCGCAGGCCTCGGCGACGGTCGCCGGGTGGTGCAAGTTGAATGATCCCAATGACATGGCGAAGTCCTGACCCGGAGGAGTGGATTTCGAACCGGTGTTCGAAACCATACCGATTCGCGGGGGTCGGGGTCAACCGCCAAATGTTCGAAAACCGGCGGGAGACGCGTCGACTTGCGCCGGCGCAAGTTCCTCATGCCCGTGGCCAAGTACCGGGTGCCCGTGAACAAGCTGCGTGTGCTCATGGGCGAACTGATGGCACCGACTGCACAGCGTGACGAGGTTCTCGACGTGGTTCGTGCCGCCCTTCGCGCGCGGCACCACATGATGGACCTCCAGAAAGCGCGCCGACCCGCACCCGGGCGTGCGGCATTGATGGCGATCGCGCGCAAGCACCGCCGCCCGCACCGAAGGCGGGATGGTGGCGCGATTGCGTTCCCCCTTCCGTTGCACGCGCGCGTCACAGGCGAGCGCCGCGACTTGCGCCGGCGCAAGTCGCTTCTCGCCGCGGTTGGTCGCGACCGCCGCAGCTTCGCAGGTCGGGCACTGCTGCACGACGACCTGGACGCCGGGTCCCTGCGCGGGTGCCTCCGCCGCACCGGCCACCAGCGATTCCAGCGCCGCGAGCACGACCTCGAGCGCGCCCGCCCCGGCCGCCAATCCACGCTGTTTCCGCGCCTTTTCCAGCAGCGCTTCGAACCGCGCCAGCTGGAGGCCGTCGGCGCGCAACGTGATCATCGTCGGCGGTTCGACCGGCGGCAGTTCGGGAACGGGCACCCCCAGTGCGAGCTGCGGCGCGCCGCCCGCGACCGGCTTCCTGCGCGCCGCCTTCACGTCCGCCTCGAGCACGCGCCGGCTGGAGGTGCGCGCCCGCTCGACCCACGCCGCCTCGGTCTCCACCGTCGCCACGCGGGCCACCTGCTGCGCCTTGGTCCACCCCAGTTCGCCGGTGGCCACCGCCTCGTGCAGCGCGGGCAACCGCTCGAGGTCGTCGGCCAGCCGCTTGAACTGCCAGTACCGGTTGTCGCTGAAGCCGAGCGCCTGCGTGGCGTAGAGGTGGAGGCTGGCGTGCCCCAGTTCGCGGTACAGCGCGCGCCGCTGCACCTCGGCGAACCAGAGCACGGCGCACTCGCGGGCGCGATCGCAGGCGCCAAGCGCCTGGCGCAGGGCGGCATCGACATGGGCGGCGGACCGGCCGGTGGCGAACGCGGGCAGGGTGATGGTCATCATGATGGGCCTTCACTTTCGGGAGGAAGGTGATGGCGAAAATATAGCGAAGAAAACAGATAACCGCAAGGGGTGAAATAAAATATAGTTGAAATGACACAATCAAGAGACATCGCCGCAATGCACGATCGACGGGCCGTACCACCGCTGTTCATGCCGAAACCGACTTGCGCCGGCGCAAGTCCGCCTACGACCCGGGCCGGTACACCACGGCGGGATACCCCACCCAATGCCCAAGCGTGTTCGGCGCCGTCACGCCGAGCTTCGTCCCCGGCAGGTCAAGCCGCCCGTCGCTCACGCTGTCCCCGTACCGCAGCAGCGTCCCCGTCAGCGGCGGCGCGGCCAGCGCGGCCTGCAGCCTCTCGGCCACCGTCAGTCCGAACGGGATCGACCACAGCCCGCACCACGTGATGCGGTACGGCTTCGCCTGGAAGTCCGGGCTCGCCGCGTCCCACACCAGCCGCGCGAACGCGCCCACGCTGTCGTCGGTGAGCGGACCGGCCAGCGTCGCCTGGGCCAGGGTCACGTCCTGCGCGCGGCCGGCGGCATGGCCGGCGTCGTCGCAGCCGAACGGCGCGTAGCCGCCGCCCGCGCCCCAGCCGTCGCAGCCGTAGTGCACGGCGTCGGCCGAGATGAGGATGCCGATGTCGCGGCCCGGCACCCAGCCGCGCTTGCGGCAGATGGCGGCCAGCGCGTCGGCGAACGCGGCGGCGCGCTCGCGCAGCGAGGGCAGGTCCATGCCCGAGACCAGCACGGGGACGAACGACGGCTCCTCGACCGCCGCCCCCAGCCACGGCAGCAGCGCCTCGATCGAGTGCTCGGCGGCCTGCCGCTCGGCCGACACTTCGGCGAGCGGACCCAGCTGCGTCGCCAGCGCCGCGCGCAGTCCGGTGTCGACCTGGAAGTCCTGCCCCGCCACGCGCCACGCCACGCTGTCGTCCAGCAGCAGCTTGTCGCGCACGCCCACGCGGCGGCAGGCGTGGCAGACGCCGAACACGATCCACCGCTTCGCCTGCAGGTGCGGCAGCGCATGGACCGCGGTGCGGCCGGCGTAGAGGTAGTCGTCGTGGGGGAGGATCGCGGCCACGCACGCCGGGACCGCCGGCGCCGCGGACAGCAGGGGCAGCGACTCGGCGGCCAGGCTCGCCGCGAGCACGGCTTGCATGTCGGCCGGCGAGACGGCGAAGCCCACGGTGTCGAGTTGCGCACGTACCTGGGCCGATGCGGGCACCGCCGGCACCGCCAGTGCCAGGACAAGCACGGCCGCGCCGGCGGCGAACGTCGAAAGGACTCTCATCGTCCCTCCTGATGCAGTGAGCCTATTCCGCCAGCGGCTTCGGCAGCACTTCCTCGAACATCGCGTCGTCCATCAGCGCGCCGGCCGCCACCAGTTGGCGGTAGCGGATGAAGTCGATGACGTCCGCGCCCGTCGCCTTGCGGTTGTTGAAGGCGGTGAAGCCCAGGAAGGCCTCGCCGCTCATGTTCGCGGCCAGCCAGTGGCGGTTGGCCAGCTTGGTCTGGTCCCAGAAGAACTTCTTCTTGGCGCGGATGCCGTCGATCGACTTCATCAGGCAGCCGGGGAAGAGGTTCGCGAAGCGCCAGATGATGCGGTCGAGTTCCCTGTCCACGCCCGAAAGGTCGACCGTGCCGCGCTTGAGCAGTTCCTTGCCCGCGGCCGCGGCGGCGCCCGTCTTCATCTCGCCGTAGACGATGCCGCCGCCCTCGTCCACATAGCGGTCGGTGACGACCAGCGGGTTGCGCATGATGGCGCCGTCTACGTTCAGCACCGGCACGGCCGCCGAGATGAGTCCCTTGACCTTCATCTTGTACGAGCTCCACATCTCGCACGAGATGCAGTTCCACATCGCGTCCTCGACCGGCAGCATCCAGGGCAGGAAGTCGGTGCTGCCGCCGTCGGGCGCCGAGCCGTGCTTGGGGCCCGACTGGCCGAACACGGCCAGGTCCGACGACACCGTCAGGTCGCAGGCCATGCCGATCTCCTGGCCGCCGGCCACGCGCATGCCGTTGACGCGGCACAGCGTGGGCTTCTTGCAGTTCAGGATGCCGTCGACCATGGCGTTGAACAGGTCCATGTACTCGCCGTACTCGTTGGGGCGGCGGCTGTAGTACTCGGAGTACTCCTTCGTGTTGCCGCCGGTGCAGAAGGCCTTGTCGCCGGCGCCGGTGAACACGATGGCCACGACCGAGCGGTCGGACGACGCGGCCTGGAAGCCCGCGATGACGCCCTTGACCATGCCGGTGGTGTAGCTGTTGAACTGCGCCGGGTTGTTGAGCGTCACCCAGGCCGTGTACAGGCCCTCGACGACGTTGCCCTTGTCGTCGCGCAGGGGGCGCTTCTCGTACGTCGTGCAGGGGGCCTCGGTGCCCCAGTGCTCGGTGCCGAACAGCGCGTGGTCCTTCAGCTTGTCGTCACGCGGCAGCCATGACAGGGACATGCGTCGCCCTCCTCGGGTTCCGGCGGCAGGCTAGCGGAACGCCTGCAGGCCCGTGATTTCCGCACCGACGATCAGCGTGTGGATGTCGTGGGTGCCCTCGTACGTGTACACCGATTCCAGGTTGGCCATGTGGCGGCCCGGCGAGAACTCGTCGGTCACGCCGGCGGCGCCCAGGATGTCGCGGGCCATGCGCGCGCAGTCCAGCGCCACCGCCACGTTGTTGCGCTTGGCCAGCGAGACCAGCGGCACGTCGTTGATGCCGTCGTCCTTCAGGCGCCCCAGTTGCAGGCACAGGCCCTGAGCCTTGGTGATCTCGGTGACCATCGTCACCAGCTTCTGCTGCACCAGCTGGAACGAGCCGATGGGCTTGTCGAACTGCTTTCGTTCCTGCGAGTAGTGCAGCGCCGTGTCGTAGCAGTCCTGCGCCGCGCCGACCACGCCCCAGGCGATGCCGTACCGCGCCTGGTTCAGGCACGACAGCGGGGCCTTCAGGCCGCGGGCGCCCGGCAGGCGCGCGCTGTCGGGCAGGCGCACGTTGTCGAAGACCAGTTCGCCGGTGTCCGAGGCGCGCAGGCTGTACTTGCCGTGGATGACGTTGGTCGTGAAGCCCGGCATGCCGCGCTCGACCAGGAAGCCGCTGACGCCCTCGGGCGTGCGTGCCCAGACGACGGCGACGTCGGCCAGGTTCGCGTTCGTGATCCACAGCTTGCTGCCGTTCAGGACCCAATCGGAGCCGTCGCGCTCGGCGCGCGTCTCCATGCCGCCCGGGTCCGAGCCGTGGTCGGCCTCGGTCAGGCCGAAGCAGCCGATCTTGCGGCCGGCCGCCAGCTCGGGCAGCCACCTCGCCTTCTGCTCGTCGCTGCCGTACACCGAGATGGGCCACATCACGAGGCTGCCCTGCACCGACGCGAACGAGCGCAGGCCGCTGTCGCCGCGCTCGAGTTCCTGGCAGATCAGGCCGTAGATGACGC
>CAINDZ010000257.1 GCA_903847545.1 uncultured bacterium
AGCAGCTTCAGCAGCGTCGTCTTGCCGGCGCCGTTGGGACCCAGGATGCCGATGCGGTCGCCGCGCATCACCATCGTCGAGAAGTCGTCGATGATGACGCGGTCGCCCCACGCGAACGACAGGTGCTCGGCCTTCAGCACCAGCTTGCCGCTGCGCTCGGCGTCCTGCAGCTGCAGCACCGCGTCGCCCGCCTGCTCGCGGCGTGCGCGCCGCTCCTCGCGCATCGCCTTCAGCGCGCGCACGCGGCCCTCGTTGCGGGTGCGGCGCTCGCGCACGCCCTGGCGGATCCAGACCTCTTCCTCGGCCAGCTTGCGGTCGAACTCGGCCCACTGCTGGCGCTCGGCGCGGATCGCGTCCTCGCGGCGGCGCAGGAAGGTCTCGTAGTCGCAGGTCCAGTCGCGCAGGCGGCCGCGGTCGATCTCGAGGATGCGCCCGGCCAGCCCGCGCAGGAACGCGCGGTCGTGCGTGACGAAAAACAGCGTGCCCTCGAACCGCCGCAGCTGGTCCTCCAGCCAGGCGATGGCGTCGATGTCCAGGTGGTTGGTGGGCTCGTCCAGCAGCAGCATCTCGGGCTCGCCGACCAGGGCCCGCGCCAGCAGCACGCGGCGCTGGTTGCCCATCGATAGCGACGTGAACTCGGCCGCCCCGTCCAGCCCCCCGCGCTCGAGCACCTGCTCGACCAGGTGGTCCAGCCGCCAGGCCTCGCCCGTCGCCAGCTCGGCGCGCCCGGCCAGCCCCGCCGCCACGACCTCGCGCACGGGGCCGCGCACGTCCGCCGGCACCTCCTGGGGCAGGAACCCGACCTGCATGCCGGCGCGGCGGATGACCTCGCCGCTGTCGGGCTTCATCTCGCCGGCCAAGAGGCGCAGCAGCGTGGTCTTGCCCTCGCCGTTGCGCCCCAGCAGGCACAGGCGCTCGCCCTTCTCGACCCCCAGGTCGACCTGGTCCAGGACGGGCGGCCCGCCCAGCGACAGGCAGACGTTCTTCAGTTCCAGCAGGGCCATGCGGAAAGGTTCTCCGGAAGTCACGAATCGGTGGCGAGTGACGGCCGCTCCCTGCCGGGAGCCTGCCTAGATTCGCCCAAATCCGCCCTCGGGGCAAGGGAACGCTGGCCGGATCGCAACCGCGGGGCGATCATGGCGTATGCCTGCGGACGGCCCGCGCCGTACCGCCCCACTCCACCTGCCCGGAGGACGTTGCATGCGTTCGATCCTGATCCTGGCCGCCATCGTCGGCCTTTCCGTCGGAGGCGCCATGGCCGCACCGCTGTCCGTCGAGACCTACACGCTGCCCAACGGACTGACCGTGATCCTGCACGAGGACCACGCCCAGCCGATGGTCACGATCAACACCTGGTTCGCCGTCGGCTCGAAGGACGAGCAGCAGGGCCGCACCGGCTTCGCGCACCTGTTCGAGCACCTGATGTTCATGGGCACCGACCGCGTGCCCGGCAACCAGTTCGACGTGATGATGGAGAGCGGCGGCGGCGCGAACAACGCCTCCACCGCCAACGACCGCACGAACTACTATTCGTGGGGCCCGCGCTCGCTGCTGCCCACGCTGCTGTGGCTCGACGCCGACCGGCTCGAGGGACTCAGCCGCGCGATGACCAAGGAGAAGGTCGACCTGCAGCGCGACGTCGTGCGCAACGAGCGCCGGCAGAGCTACGAGAACCAGCCCTACGGCGCGGCCGAGCTCATGATCGACGACGCCATCTTCCCGGTGGGCCACCCGTACCACCACCCGGTCATCGGCAGCCACGAGGACCTTGAGGCCGCCACCGTCGACGACGTGAAGGCCTTCTTCGACACCTTCTACGTGCCGGGCAACGCCACCCTGGTCGTGGCCGGCGACTTCGATCCCGCGCAGGCGAAGCAGCTCATCGCCGACACCTTCGGCGCCGTGCCCATGCGCCCGGTGCCCGAGCACCGCACCGCGCAGCCGGTGACGCTCGACCAC
>CAINDZ010000258.1 GCA_903847545.1 uncultured bacterium
GGCAAGGATCATCGCCAGGCCCAGGATCATCGCCATCGCCGCCGCGCGTGTCTTCATCGTGCCCGCTCCCGTTTCGTGACGCCCTCGTGACGCGCCCCAGCATACCGCCGCGGCGCGCCGATTTCACTGGCAATCATCGCGCGCAAGGTCCACGATCAAGGCATGCGCCAACGACTTGTCTGCCTGGATGTCCTGCGCGGGGCCACCGTCGCGCTCATGATCCTGGTCAACAACCACGGATCGTGGGCCCACGTGCCCGCGCCCCTGCGCCACGCCGAGTGGAACGGCTGCACGCCCACCGACCTGGTGTTCCCGTTCTTCCTGTTCATCGTCGGCGGGGCGATGGCGCTCAGCCTCGAGCCCGCGCGCGAGGCCGGCGCCCCGCGGGGCCCGCTCATGCGGAAGGTCGTGCGGCGCGGCGTCCTCATCATCCTGCTGGGCCTGGCGCTGAACCTGTTCCCGGCCGGGCTGCCGCTCGACCCGACCGCCGCCCACGCGTTCAAGCCGTACTTCGTCACCGCGGCCGTCGAGCACCTGCGGCTGCCCGGCGTGCTCCAGCGCATCGGCGCCTGCTGGCTGCTCGCGGCCTCGCTCATCGTGCTGGTGCCCCAGGCGCGGCGGCGCCTCGCGGTCGCCGCCGGCCTGCTCGTGCTCTACGAGGCGCTGATGCGCCTGCCCATCGTGCCCGGCTGGGGCGCGGGCAGCTTCGGGCAAACGGACAACTTCGCGCACTGGGTCGACCTGCACGTCTTCGGCGCCACTCACCTGCTCAGCGGCGCCCAGAACACCGACCCCGAGGGCCTGGTGCCGAACCTGTCGGCCACCCTCGGCACGTTGCTGGGCTTCGCCGTGGTCAGGTGGCTGACGAAGGGGCCGATGGTCACCGTGCGCCTCGTGCGCCTGCTGGGCGCCGGCGCCGCGCTGGCCGGCCTGGCGCTGCTGCTGCAGCCGCTCGAGCCCATCAACAAGCACCTGTGGACGCCCAACTACGTGATGTACACGGGCGGCCTGGCGATGATGTTCCTGGCCTTCTTCGCCTGGGCCATCGACGTGCGCGGCTGGCGCCGCGGCCTGCGCCCGTTCGAGGCCTACGGCTTCAACCCGCTGCTCGTGTTCTGGGGCTCGGGCCTGCTGGCGCGCCTGCTGTCGCACTCGCGCTGGTCCATCGGCGGCGCCGATCCCGTCTCGCTGTACACGCTCATCTACCGCAACGTCTACGCCTCGTGGGCGGGCCCCATGGCGGGCTCGGTGCTGTTCGCCGTCGGCATGGTGCTGTTCTGGCTGGCCGTCTCGCTGGTGCTGCACCGCCGCGGCTGGGCCTGGCGGGTGTAGCCGTGCGGCGGCTGCGTGCGTGGGGACTCGCGCTCATCCTGCTGGCGGCGACGTCCGCCGGCGCCGCCGTCCCGCCCGGCTACTACGCGAACGTCGACACCACCTCGGCCGCGTGCCTGCGCGCCACCCTGCACGCGGTGATCCGCGCCGGCCACGTGAAGATCCCGTACTCGGCCCCGACCACCGACGTCTGGAACGTGCTGGAGGAAGCCGACCAGGACCCCGCCGACTCGACCCGCGTGCTGGACCTGTACCGCAACGCCTCGTTCCCGAAGTTCGGCGCCGGCAACAACTCCTACCAGCGCGAGCA
>CAINDZ010000259.1 GCA_903847545.1 uncultured bacterium
GCTCGGGTACGGCGCCGCGCTGGCGCTGCACATGGCCAGCGAGGAGCCCGTCAGCAGCGTGGTGCTGCTGGCGCCGGCCCTGATGCCGCATGTGTCGGCGTTCCAGCGGCAGATCGTGCGCCTGCGCCTGCATCGCCTGGGCTTCTTCCGCAAGCTGCTCGGCCTGAACGCCGACCTGCTCGAGGGCATGGATGTCGCGCGCAGCCGCGTGGGCCGCGTGAAGGTGCCGATGTACGCGGCGCAGTGCGACGACGACGACCGCGCCTCGCCGGCCTCGCTGCGTTTCCTGCAGCGCAAGGCGCACAATCGCGAGTCGCGGTTCCAGCTGTTCCCGACCGGCGGACACGCCATCCTGGCGTCCCACGGCGAGCGCGTGCTGTACGGCGAGATCCTGAAGTTCTGCGGGGTCCGCTAGCTCAAGAACCTGCCGGCAGCAGCCGCGACGGGTCCAGGCCCGCCACGCGCGCCAGTTGCTCGATGCGCCGCCTGAGGCCTGGCCCCGGGCGGCGCTTGTATTCCAGCACCAGGTCCAGCACCACGTCGTGCGCGTCGCAGGGCGCGCTTTCCAGCAGCGTCGCCACCTGCCGGGCGTCCTCGTCCGCGCGGGTGCCGGCCAGCGCGGCCAGTTCGTCGTCGCGCAGGTGCGCGCCCAGCCCGAGCCTGCGCACCGCGAGCACGCCCAGCGCCTGCGCGTAGTCCTCGCAGCGCGCCGCCAGCTTCGCCAGCACGGTCGCCGTCGCGCCGCCGCGGGCCGGCCCGCGGTCCAGCAGCCGGGCGGCCGCCTCGTAGCATGCCGCGGCCACGGCCAGGTCGCGGCGCCGCGCCGCGTCCGGCGTCCAGCCCCACGGCGTGGACCGGCGACGCGCCAGGTCGCCACGCCCGAACAGGCCCAGCCCGAGCAGCCGGCTGTCGCCGTTGGCCCGGTACCACGCGGCGCGCGCGGCGCGCGGCAGGCGCGGATCGGGGCCTGGTGCGAGCGGCGCCAGCCCGGGCACGACGCGCGCATCCGACGCGCCGTTCGCCACGCCGTCCAGCAGTCCGAGCAGGTATGCGTTCACGTCCTCGTCGGGGCCGTCGCCGTTGGTCGGCAGCCAGCTCGCGCGGCGTGCCTCGAGCAGGTGCTCGGCCAGGAAGAAGCTGCGCGCGGCCGTGGTGACCAGTTCGGGTCGGGCGGCGGGCGGTCCGGGCAGGGGGCGGGGGCGGATCGTGGCGGTCATCGGCGGCTCCTTCCGCAGCGGGTTCGTGCGGGGTGGTGCAGGCGCCGTGCCCGCGGCCGGGCGACCGTCATGCTTGCAAAAGATTGCGCCGCAACGTGATACGGACAACGCGGCGGGGCGGTACCCGGGCCGTTCGTGCCCCGTGGACCGATTCCGGTCGCCGGTGGCCCGCGCCCGTCCGCTTCCGGTCACGCGACCAGGAACCCAGAAATCGCTTCGGTCGCCCGCATTCGGGCCGATGACACAGCCCGGACCCGGGCGCAATGCGCCCGCAGCACAGCTTTTCGCCGAGTGGGAAAGGACCGCGGCATGAGCAAGACCACGCGCAAGCGACTGAACGACCAGCCCATCGAGGGCTTCGCCGACCTCGAGGA
>CAINDZ010000260.1 GCA_903847545.1 uncultured bacterium
GGACCAGGGGGACGCCGGCCTCGAGGACGGTCGAGAACTGGTTGCTGAACAGGCTCAGGTCGCGCGTGCCGACCGAGCCCTGCTCGAGCAGTGCCTTGAACTGCGAGGACGGCTTGGTCGTCTCCCGCGCCCGCGATTCCATGACGTGCAGCACGACCAGGCCGCGGCGGTGGAGGTGGTCGACAACCTCGTCCGACGAGGACCCGGCCTGGAAGCCCGTGACTTCCTTGCCGTCGTCCGACCGGGCCACATACGCAAAGTTCGCCATTACCCGTTCCTCCGTGTCATCAGGCGTCGGCGGCGCAGATGCGCAGCACTTCCTCAAGCGTCGTCGTGCCCTTGCGCACGCGCTCCAACCCGTTGCCGCGCAGGGTGCTCATGCCCTGCTGCAGCGCCAGGCGGCGGATCTCGGCGGCCGGCGTGTTGCGCGCCACCATGTCGCGCAGGTCCGGCGTGATGGTCATGCGTTCCAGCACCGCAAGGCGACCCGAGAAGCCGCGGCCGCGGCAGGCGGCGCAACCCGTGCCCTTGACGAAGCGGAACTGCGACGGGTCCTCGACCCCGGTCGCCAGCAGCACGGCATCCGTGGGCGTGTACTCCTCGAGGCAGTACGGGCAGTTGCGGCGCACGAGTCGCTGTGCCGCGACAAGGGTCAGGGCGCTGGCCGCCATGAAGGGTTCGGTGCCCATCGACACCAGGCGCGTGACCGTGGACGGCGCGTCGTTGGCGTGGATGGTGCTGAACACGAGGTGACCCGTGAGGGCGGCGCGCACGGCGATGTCCGCCGTCTCGGCATCGCGGATCTCACCGACCATGATCACGTCGGGATCCTGGCGGAGGAACGAGCGCAGCGCCGTGGCGAACGTGAGGTTCTTGCGGACGTTCACCTGGACCTGGTTGATCCGGTCCATCTGGTACTCGATGGGGTCCTCGATGGTCGTGATGTTCGTCGCCTCGTCGCGCAGTTCGAGGAGGCTGCAGTAGAGGGTGGTCGTCTTGCCGGAACCGGTGGGCCCCGACAGGAGGATGAGCCCGTACGGCTGCCGCAGCGCGGTCTGGAAGGCGGTGTGGTCCGTCTCGGAGAACCCGAGGTCTCGCAGGGTGAAGTCGAAGTTCGACTTCTTCAGCAGTCGCATCACGATCTTCTCGCCGTGGTTGGTGGGCACGGCGGAGACGCGTACGTCGACCTCCTGGTTGCCGGCGCGGTGCGAGAAGCGTCCGTCCTGGGCGGCGCGGCGCTCGGCAATGTCCATGTGCGACAGGATCTTGATGCGGCTGGCCGTGCCGGTGTAGACCTCGATGGGCAGCACCAGGGCGTCGGTGAGCAGGCCGTCGATGCGGTACCGGATGATGAGGTCATTGAGGTGCGGCTCGACGTGGATGTCGGTGGCGCCTTCCTGCATCGCGCGCGTCAGCACCTGGTTGACCAGTTCGACGACGCCGGCGTCCTGGGCCTTCTGCTGGGCGTCGTCCTGCAGCGCGGCGTCCAGCGCCGTGGTCTCGCGGACCTCGTCGACGAC
>CAINDZ010000261.1 GCA_903847545.1 uncultured bacterium
CGCCGGTGGCGCCGCCTGTCCGGCGCGCACCCGCGGCGCCCCCGGCCACGGCCGAGGCCTGCGCCGCGCTGGCGGCGCTGACCGGCCACGAGCTCGCGCGCAAGGCCGCGGTCGTGGCTTCGACCGGGCGCCACAACCTGCTGCTGCTGGGACCGCCGGGATCGGGCAAGACCCGGCTCGCGCGCCTGCTGGCCGACCTGCAATCGCCGCCCGACCCCGACGATGCGCTGACCATCACGCGCATCCACAGCGCGGCCGGCTCGCTGGCCGGCGGCACGCTGGCCGACCGGCGGCCGTTCCGCGCGCCGCATCACACGGTCACCTGTGCGGGCCTGGTCGGCGGCGGGTCGGGGCTGCGCCCGGGCGAGGTGACCCTGGCCCACGGCGGGCTGCTGTTCCTGGACGAGCTGGCCGAGTTCCAACCGGCCGTGCTCGACGTCCTGCGCCAGCCGCTGCAGGACGGGCAAGTCACCGTCGCGCGCGGGCCGGGGCGGCGCGTCTTCCCCGCCAGGTTCCAGCTCGTGGCCGCCACCAACCCGTGCCGCTGCGGCTTCCACGGCAGCGCCACCCGCGCCTGCCGCTGTCCGCCGCACGAGCGCGCGCGCTACCTGGGCCGCCTGTCGGGACCCCTGCTGGACCGCATCGACCTGTTCGTCGAGATGGCGGCGTGGCGGGGCGACTTCGCCGCCCGCGAGGCGGCGCCCGCCGGCACGGGCTGGCGCTGCGCGCCCGCGCCGTCCGACCTGGAGGCGGCCCGGCAGCGGCTGCGGGCCTGGGCCGCGGCAGGCGGGCCGCCGCGCGCGCCGGGACACGACCGGTTCCTGGACCGGGCGCGCGAGGCCTTCGACCTCTCGCTGCGGGCGGTCCACCGCTGCCGGGACGTGGCGGCGACGGTGGCCGCCCTCGACGGCTGCCGCATTGTGGGCGAGGAGCACCTGCGCGAGGCGCTGGAGTTCCGGCAGGGCCTTGTCCTCACGCAGCCCGGCGGCTGAGGCGGAGGCAGGCAAAAGAAGGCGGGCGGTCTGTCGGACCGCCCGCCCTGTGCCTCGCCGTCGCGCCCGCGGCGCGGTCCGGTCAGAAGGAACCCTGCACGCCCAGCGTCCACGCCAGGTAGTTGACATCCTGCGCCTCGAACGACGTGATCCGGCGCTCGGTGAAGCCGCCATCGGGCAGGTTGGGGAATTCCATCAGGGGGACCAGCGTGGTGCCCTGGTTGGTCTCGAGGAAGTACTCGGCCGGCGCGAACTCCACCTTGTTGAAGTGGTAGGTGGCCTCGAGGCGCAGGCTGATGTTCTTCTCGGCCAGCAGGCGCACGCCGCCGCCGAAGCCCATGTCGTTCGCGGCCGTCGAGCCGGCGGTGTAGTCCGAGTTCATGTCGTACCAGATGCGGCCCACCTGCGCCGTGAAGTAGGGGTGCAGGCGGCCCGCGCCGTCACCCTTGAAGTTCAGCGGGTAGATCATCGCGTCGGCGCCGGCCTGCAGCGTGATCAGCGAGCGCGCCTCGGCATCGTACTGGCCGATGACCGGGTTGTCCTGGCGCTGCGCGTTCGGCTCGTTCTTGCGCCAGTGGGCGTTCTCGATGCTCGACGTGTACTCGGAGATCGACAGGCCGCCGAAGCCCTCGAGCGTCAGCCACGGCTTGAGGGTGTAGCCGAGTCGCAGCACCGGGTTGAACGCGCTCTGGCCGGTGATCTTGATGTCACCCCAGTACGTCGCCTCGGTGTTGTACTTGTAGATCATCTGCTCGCGCTGCAGGAGCGTGCTCGTCAGGCCCATGAAGCCCAGCGAGAGGCTCAGCTCCTTCGTGCCCGCGTGGATGCCGGGCACCCACTTCTGCGCCTCGACATCCTCGACGTCGAGGTTGCGCGCCGCGTTGGGCGACTCGTGCAGCAGCTTGAAGGTCTTGACCGGGGGGGCGGGCGGCGTCTCGGCCGTCGCGGGCGTCTGCGCGACCGCCACGGGCGTCCCGACAAGGCAGGCGCCGACGGACGCAAGGCTGATCGCCACAAGGAAATGCTTCACCGACATGCAGGCTCCTGTGCGGGCCTCGGCCCGGGGACCGGCGGGGCAGGCAGTTACGACGTCCGATTAATTTCAGGTGCTGAACCGGAGGTGTCAACCCCTATCGGCAACCTGTTTGTCGGGGCCCCGTCTTGTCCGTATACTGCAGGCGTGCCGCCCCCGAGGAAAGAGACGGAGCCGATGCCGACGAAGCACATCCGGAGCGGTGACGCACCCCTCAACGGCCGGCGGGGCCGCATGCGCCGTCGCGTCCCGGTTGGCGCCTGGCTCGTGGCGGCCTGCCTGTGGTGCGCCGCCCCGGCATCCCTGGCCGTCGATTTCCCGGGTCCCCGCCGTTTCCCGCTGCCGGCTTCAGCCCTGTCGGTGATGCCGGTCCGCATGCCGGGCCAGGCCACGGACGACCTCCTGGTCGGGACGGCCACCGGCCGCCTGATGCTCTACCGCTATTCCGTCGTCAGCAACAGCCTCCAGATCAGGCAGGAGATCCTCATCGGCGGGAGGCTCACGGCCATGCAGGCGTGGTCGGGCCTGCCCCTGACCGACCGCGGGGCGGTCGTCGCCGGGGCGGATCCCGACAAGGTCTGGTTCGTGCGGGTCCGCAGCACGTATCCCTACCTGCAGGTCGCCACCAGTGTGGACCTGGACGAGGACCCGGGCAGCCTGGCCTGGTTCGGCGACGTCGACGGCGGCCACCCGCAGCTGGCCGTGTCCCTGCCGGGCCTCGATACCATCGCCGTCCTGGCCGCCGACCCGTCGTGGAGGCTGGCCGGCTCGCTGGCCGTCGGCGACCAGCCGGCCAGCGTCACGGGCGCCGACCTTGACGGGGACGGCCTCCGCGAGCTGGTCGCCGCCGAGCGCGGCTACCTGTCGGGCGACCTGGTGGTCGGGTCGCCGGGCGCGGCGCCGGGCGAGGTGGACCTTCGTTTCGCCACGGTCCCGGGCACGGTGGCGGACCTGGTGTCGACCATCGACGACGACGGCGACGGGATCGACGAACTGGTCGTGGCGGACCGCGACCAGGCGCGCCTGGTGGTCGTCGCGCCCGAGGGCCAGGGCTTCGCGGTCCGGCACGAACTGGCGCTCACGGTGCCGGTCGGGAGCCTGCACCGCTGGGCGCAGAATGACGGCACGGCGGCGCTGGTGGTGGCCAACCAGGGGCGCGGAGCGGTGGAGTGCGCCGCTCGCGTCGGCGGCGCCTGGGTGCGCCAGGGCGCCTACTTTCCCGGGTGCCTGCCGGCCTGCGTGGTGACGGCCGAGCTCAACGGCGACGGCCTGCCGGACCTGGCCGCGGTCGGCGGCGAGGTGCTGTCGATGATGTTCGCGCGCTCGAGCAACGCGTTCTGGGGATTGCCCTCGCTGGCGCTGTCGGACACGCCCGGGGACCTTGCGCACGGCGATTTCGACGGGGACGGGCGGGTCGACCTGCTGGTGTCGCCGACCCTCGGTGGCACCTTGAGCCTGTTCCCCGGACAGGCGGAGGGCCTGGCCGCGACACCGGTCGCACAGCCGCTGGCGTTCACGCCCGGCAGGCTGGCGGCCGTCCAGCTGGACGCCGACACGCCCGACGAGGTCGCCGTTCTGGACATGCTGGCCGGCGAGATCGTCGTCATGGAAGGCGACCAGGGGGGGCTGCTGGCCGAGGCTGCCCGGCTGCCCGTCGGGCCGCTGCCCACGTTCCTGGCCGCGGGAGACGTCGACGGTGACGGCCACCCCGACCTGCTGGCGCTCCACGCGGACCCGTCCAGCGTGCAGTTGTTCTTCGGCAATGGGGGCGCCTCGTTCCCGGCGAAGGTGACGCTGACCTACGACATCGGCTCGGTGCGCGCCGCGCTGGTCGACCTGAACGGCGACGGGCGGCTCGACGTGGTCGGTGTCGACGGCTCGAGCCGCATGTGGTGGCGGCTGAACCTGGACGGGCGCTCGTTCGGCCCCGGCCAGTGGGTGAACGCGGGCGCCGGCGCCGTGCTGCTGGCGACCGGCGACCTCGACGGCGACGGCGACCAGGACGTGGTCGTGGGCTGCCGCATCGACCGCTCGCTGGTGGCTTTCGAGAACCAGGGCACCGGCACGCTCGTGCGCCGCACGGGATCCACCATGCTGGAAAGCGAACCCTTCGACGTGCGCGTCGTCGACCTCGACCAGGACGGCAGCGGCGACGTCGTGGTCAACCTGCGCGACCAGGACCGCCTGGACCTCTACCTGAGCATCGTCCCGTGGAACCAGACGTTCAACCTGGTGCTGCCGGGCACGCCGGACGTCGCGGCGCTCGACGTGGTCGACGCGGACCGCGACGGCGTGCAGGACCTCGTCGCCCTCGATGCGGCGCTGCAGCTCGGCGTGATCCATCGCAACGTCGACCCGACGAACGTGCCCGTCGAGCCGCAGGCGCTGGCGTGCGTGTGCGGGCCGCGGGGGGGGCTGGCGGTGCGCATCGAGACCGGCAACCTCGGCGCCTGGGAGTTGACGGCGCTCGGGCCCGATGGACGGCTTGTCGTCGCCGCGGACGGACGCGCCCAGGTGGGGCGGCTGACGCCCGACGGCGACGCGTGGGACCTGGCGCTGTCGGCGGATGATCTGGCCGCGGTCGGCCCGTTGCGGGCCCTGACCCTGCGGTGCGAGGGCGTCGCCGGCGCGCCGGCCGAGCACGTGGTCGCGGCGCCCGCGGGCTGCGGCGGGGCGTGGCGCGATGCCGGCCCGGCGTGGCGGGCCGGCCCCTGGCCCAATCCCGGCAATCCCGCCTTCAGCGCGCGGTTCTTCGTGCCCCGCGCGGGGCCGGTGTGCGTGACGGTCTGCGACCTCGGCGGCCGGCGCGTGGCGGTGCTGCACGACGGCGAGCTGGCGGCCGGCGAGCACGAGGTGCAGTGGGACGGGCGCGGGGCGCAGGGAGCGGCGGCGGCGGGTACCTACCTGATGGTCGTGGACGTCGCCGGCGAACGGCTGGCCCGCAAGCTGGTGCTGCTCAGGTGAGCGGCGCGCCGGGGCCCAGGTCCCGGACCTCGGGCGCCAGATCCACGCCGAAACGCTCGCGCACCGCGGCCTGCATGCGCGCAGCCAGGCGGCGCACGTCGCCGCTGCCGGCCCGGCCCAGGTTGACGATGATGTTGGCGTGCTTCGCGAACACCGCCGCATCACCCTCGCGCATCGCCTTGGCGCCGACCTGGTCCAGCAGCTCGCCGGCCGCGCGTCGACGTTCCCCGGGAACGGCCGGCTCGAGGTTGCGGAACCAGCTGCCGGCGCTCGGCTCGGTCACCGGATGCTTGGCCAGGCGGTCCGCCAGGTGCAGGGCGCGCTCGGCCGCCGCCGCCGCCAGGTCGCCGGCCGGCACCTGCAGCACCGCCTCGAGCAGGATCGCGCCCTCGTCGCGCAGGGCCGTGCCCCGGTAGCGGAAGCCGCATTCCCGCGGCCCGATGCGGCGCACGTCGCCGTCGCGGGTCAGGACGACGGCCTCGCGCACGAACTCGCCGATCTCATGGCCGTAGCAGCCGGCGTTCCCGGCCAGCGCGCCGCCCACGGTGCCGGGAATGCCCGAGGCGAACGCGAGGCCCGCCAGTCCCTCGCCGAGGGAGCGGGCCACCAGGTCGTCCAGGCCCAGGCCGGCCGAGACGGTGATGGTGTCGCCGCGCACGGTGCAGTCGCAGCCGGTCAGGTGGAGCACGACGCCGCGGTAGCCGGCGTCGTCGGCCAGCACGTTGCTGCCGCCGCCGAGCGCGAACAGGGGCCAGCCGGCATGCAGGGCCGCTTCGTGGAACCGACGCGCCTGCTCCGGGTTATCAGCCGGGCAGACCACCGCGGCCGGGCCCCCCACCCGCAGCGTGGTCAGGTCGCGCAGGGGCACGCCGCACCGCACACGGTCGCGCAGGGCCGCCGGCAATCGATCCAGGAAGCGATCCTCGATGGGCATGGACAATCCTTCCGCGCCGGTCCCCTTGCCGGCGGCGGACCCACGATCAGCCCGCGGCGGCGGCGCGTCAACCCGTGTTGGCGTTGGCCGCCCGCTTGCCGTACCATTCGGCAACGCCGAGGCGGGCAGGCCGTCCGGGCAGGCCCAGGGAGCGCGTTCTTGACACCCTCGACGGCGCCGCAGAGCCTCGACCGACCGGCCCCGCAGCCGGCCGGCGGCAACCGCGTGCTGCTGGCGGCGCTCCTGGTCTCGCTGCTGTTCCACGTCACCGGGGCGCTGGTCACGCGCCTCGTGAAGGTCGACGTCTCCGAGCGCGCGCGCGCGATGGGCGACCGGACCGTCGAGATCGCCCTGGCCCAGGACGACCCCGCCGCGGCCCGGGCCGTCGCCGAGGCCGAGCGCCGCGAGCGGCAGGAGCCGCAGCGGGAGCGCATCTTCACCTCGGTTCCCGAGCGCCTTGCCAGCGACAAGCCGCCCCAGGACGACCCGACCCAGCCGCAGTACCTGGCCATGTACCACGCCCTGGCCGCCAATCCGCAGATGGGCGGCGACGCGCTCCAGCCGAACGCCCCCAAGGCCGGCGAGTTCGCGGCCGTGGAGGTCAGGAAGGAGGAGCTCGAGGGCGCGCCCGGCGTGAGCGTGCAGGCGCGCCCCGAGGTCCCGGCCGCCGCCGACGAGGCCTCGGCGGCCGCCCAGGCCGCGGCCCGGGAGCAGGAGGAGGCGCGCGAGCGCGCCCGCATCGAGCAGGAACGCAAGCGTTCGGGGCGCCTGGACGGCAGCCTCGGCGGCTCCGAGCCGCTGCCCGCCGGCCACGAACAGGAGCGGGAAGCGCAGGCCGCCGAGCCGCCCCGCGAGCGCCCGGCCGAGCTGGCCCCGTGGTGGTCGGGGCAGGCGCCCTCGCTGCTGAAGCCCGGGGGCGGCAAGGGCGCCGGCGACCGGGGTTTCGACTTCGACCGCGACGCCCAGGGGGCGCAGACCAGCGGCGTGGCCCGGGTGGGCGCCTACAGCCTCAATACCTGGGAGTGGAACTACGCCCCGTGGATGCAGGCGTTCGAGAACCGGTTGATGGCCAACTGGATGCCGCCCGAGGCGCGGCGCCTGGGCCTGATCTGGGGCAAGACGGTGCTGAAGGTGGTCGTCGAGAAGGACGGGACCGTCAGCACGGCGGAAATCCTCGAGACCGAGGGGCACGAGTCGCTGCACGCGGCCTCGCGCGCCGCCCTGGTTTCGTCGTCGCCGCTGATGCCGCTCCCCTCGCACTTCCCCTTGGCGCAGCTTGAGATACACCTGACGATGGTTTATCCTAGGCCGCCGCGCTAGCGTCGGCTGGAAAGGTCTGCATGAACCTGTGGCAATGGATCGTGGCCGGCCGGGTGATGATGTACCCGATCGCGGTCGCGTCGCTCATCGGCCTGGCCGTGATCATCGAGCGCTTCATCGTGCTCCGGCGGTCGCGCATCATCGTTCCCGAGCTGGCGGCCGCGGTCGACATGCTGGGCACCTCGCGCGACCTGTCCGGCGCCTACGCCCTGTGCGCGGCCAAGCCGGGGCCGTTCGCCAACATCGTGCGGGCGGGGCTCGACCACGCCGAGGCCGACTGGACCGTCATCCGTGACGTGCTGCAGGAGACCGGCCGTCGCGAGTCCACGTTGCTCACGCGGCGCATCGGCGTGCTGGACACGGTGGCGGCGATCTCGCCGCTGATGGGCCTGCTGGGCACGGTGCTGGGCATGATCCGCATCTTCGCCGCCGTCTCGTCGGCGGGCGTGGGCAATCCCGAGGCCCTGTCGGGCGGCATCAGCGAGGCGATGGTGACCACGGCGGCCGGCCTGTTCGTCGGCATTCCCGCCCTGGTGGCGCACAACTCGCTGGATGCGCGCGCGGACCGGCTGATCTTCGACCTCGAGACGTACGCGTCGCGGCTGCTCGACGCGCTGCGTCGGCGCCAGCAGGAAACCGGCGCCGCGGCGGCACGGGCGTGAACTTCCGCGAGCGCCACAAGAAGCGCAGCATGATCCTGAACGTCACGTCGCTGGTGGACGTGCTGTTCCTGACGCTCATCTTCCTGCTGGTGACGACCACCTTCGGTCATTCGCCGGCGGTGACGGTGACGCTGCCGCGCTCGGCCACGGCCGAGGAGACGGTCGACACGCTGTCCATTGTCTACCTGACGAAGGACGGGCGCGTGTTCCTGGACGAGCAGGCGGTGGCCGAGGCCGACCTGCCGGCGGCGCTGACGCGGTTGCGCTCGGACACCGGCGAGGACCGGATGGTGCTGCGCGCGGACGCGGGCGCCGAGCACGGCAACGTCGTGCGCCTGATCGACGTCATCAAGCAGAGCGGATTCACCCGAATCAGTCTTTCGGCCCGCGCCGCGGGCGCCGAATGACGGGCCAGGAGGCCACGTGCCGGCAAATCGAAACGTGCTGAAGGCCGCAGTCGCGGCGGCGCTGCTGGCGCTGCCGGCGGTGCTGTGGCTGGGCGGCTGTTCCAGCGACGAGGCGAATCGCGTGGGCTCCGGGCTGGTGGACCCGGTCCTGACCGACGTGCTGCACACCGTCAAGGTCGACGCCGTCAGCAACTACGGCGTGGCCAGGGTGGAGGACGCGGCCATTCCGGTGCATCGCCAGAAGGTGCTGTACCTGGGCAGCCAGAACGGCGTCGAATCCCGCCTGCTGGTCAACTTCGACTTCAGCGACATGTTCACCGACGAGTACCCCGAGGCGCTGTTCACCGCCGGGAACATCAAGTCGGTAAAGCTGAGCCTGACGAAGCTGTCGCACTACAGCGGCCTGCGGCGCGTGATCGACGACGGCGACACCACGTACGTGCCGAGCGGGCAGCCGCTCAACCTGTACTACGTCGTCCAGCAGGCGAGCGCCCCGCTCGACAGCACCCTGTACGCCGCCTATCCCGGACCGGTGCCGGCGGTGACCGGGGCCGCGCTCAACTCGGACTTCCTCGAGCCCAACCAGTTCACCGAGCCGCGGCTGCGCATGTACGAGCAGGACTTCCTGGACTGGGTGAACGCCCGCGGGACGGTGGGGCTGTCCATCTCGCTGGCCGAGGGGTCGGACGAGGGCCTGGTCGGCTTCGCCGCGCGCGAGCTGCTGCAGTACTCGGAACTGGACAACGTCGCGGTCGGCACCGTCGTGGCGCCCAACCTGGTGGTCGAGTTCGAGGACGGCACCATCCCGTTCTTCGTGCTGAAGCCGGTGGCCGACACGTCGACGTTCGAGCACGTGGCGGCGGTGCCGTCCGACCGTGCCGGGCTCGACGACCCGGACGCCCGGATGGTGCTGCGCACCTGCCTGCGCTCGTACCCGATGCTCGACTTCGATTTCGCGACGGCGAACCTGCCGCAGGACATCCTGGTCAATCGCGCCGTCCTGCTGCTGACGAACGACAACGCGAGCGACGGGTCGGGCGCCTTCGGCGCCAGCGAGTCCATCGTCGTGGCCGAGATCGACTCGACGCGGCTGGCAGCGTCCCCGGCGACGATGACGCCGACCGAGCTCGGCGCGGCGTCGTACGTGATCACCGGCCAGACCAGCGTGGTGCCGACGTCGGCGCGCCACATGTCGTTCGACGTCACCGACCTGGTGCAGCGGCTGGTCAACAACGTCTACACGAACCCGCGGGGCATCGTGCTGGCCGCCGGCGAGGACGTGTTCGGCAAATACGACATCGCGTCGGTCGACCCCGACTTCTACTTCAACGAGTTCCGCTTCTTCGGGCCCGCGGCGGCCGACAGCGTCAAGCCCGTCCTGCTGATCACCTACAGCCGCCACGAGGAGCGGATGGGAGGCGCGGAATGACGCCGAGGAAGATGATGGCGGTCGTCGCGCTCGTGGCGGCGGCGACGA
>CAINDZ010000262.1 GCA_903847545.1 uncultured bacterium
ACCCTCTGCTTTTGCGGCAAACAGCCAGCGCATGGGCGTTGCATGCCCTCCCCCTCTGGGATATGGTCAGCCCCGACGCCCATCCCTCCCCGGAAGGAACCCCCCAAGACCCCCACCCCGCTCCGCCACCTCACCGAGCTCGAGTCCCTGCGCCTGACCTTCGGCCCCGCCGCGGCGCGGCGTCGCCGGCAGCTGCTGCGTGCGCTCAGCCGCGCCGACCTGCGGACCCCGGCTGACGTGCACCGCCTGCACGAGCTGCTCTGCTTCTGCCGCGCCTATCCCGACGACGCGGCGCTGCTCAAGCTTGTCGATCGCATGCTCGCCGGCTTCGCCAGGCGCCCCGACCTGCAGCGCCACCGCGCCGCGCTGGCCGACTCCGGCATCGCCGGCACCGACATCCACTACCGGTTCTTCGCCACCATGGCGCGCTGGGCGGCCGCGCAGTGGCCCGAGCGGCTGCACATCGACTGGGAGAACACCGACGCCGCGCGGCTTGAGGGCATCCTGCCGCTGCTCGCCTGCTGGGGCGAGACGCCGGCCCTGGACGAGATCGGGTTCGAGGCGCGCGAGTGGCTGGCGCGCATGAAGGGGCCGCGCGAGGGCGACGGCGCCTTCCTGGCGCGGCGCCTGGCCGAACTGCAGCTGTCCGGCGCGGCGCACGAGTACGTGTACGAGAACCTCGACGCGTGGATGGTGCTCGCTGGCGGCGTGAACGGGCCGTCGCGCACCAACGCAAAACTGCCCGGCGCCAAGCCCGTGTTCCGCGCCACCGCCCCCGACAGCCGACGCCCCGACCTGGCGGCCGAGCTGGAGGACTGGCCCTACACGGTCACCGCCGCCGGCCCCGCGACCGGGCGAAAACTGGTCGACCTGGCGCGCGAGGCGATGATCACCCGTGGGCGCGACCTCGACGCGTTCGCGTGGGCCGACCCGCGCGACGTCGTGCTGGTCGACGACGGCGACGGGCTCGTGTTCGCGCTCATCGGCATGATCCCCGAGCGGCGGCTGATGTTCGAGGCCGTGTACGGGTACCTCATTCTGCGCAACGGCGTGCCCGTGGGGTACGGCGTCGTCAGCGCGCTGTTCGGGTCGATCGAGGTGGCGTTCAACCTGTTCGAGTCGTTCCGCGGGGCCGAGGCGGGGCATCTCTACGCGCGCCTTCTGGCGGCGCTGACGAGCGTGTTCGCGGCCGACACCGTCACCGTCTATCCGTACCAGCTGGGCGGCGACGGCAACGACGAGGGGCTGCGCACCGGCGCCTGGTGGTTCTACCAGAAGCTGGGCTTCCGCTCGCGCGACGCGCGCATCCTGAGGCTGATGCGCAAGGAACTGGCGACCATCAAGCGCCGCCCGCAGCGCCGCACGAAGCCCGCCGTGCTGCGGCAGCTGGTCGAGGGCAACGTCTACTACGACATGGTCGGCCCGCGCGAGGACATCATCGGTCGCCTCGCCCTGTCCGAGGTGGGCCTGAAGGTGACCGACTACCTGGCCAAAAGGTTCGGCTCGCAGCGCCACCTGGCCGGTCCCGAGTGCGCGCGCGAGGCGCGGGCGCGGCTGGGGCTGCGCGGCGCCGGCCCGCGCCAGGCGGGCGTGAAGCTGGCGTGGGAGCGGTGGGCGCCCGTCGTGCTGCTGCTGCCGGGGCTGGACGCGTGGACGAAGGCCGAGAAGAAGGCGCTGGCCGCCGTCATCGACGCGAAGGGCGGGACGCGCGAAAGCGAGTTCGTGGCGCTCTTCGACGCGCACCCGAAGCTGCGGCGCGCGCTGCAGAAGCTGGCGCAATAGCCGCTACCAGCGGATCAGGTTCGCCCCCCAGGTGAACCCCGAGCCGAAGGCCACCGTCACGATGAGGTCGCCGCGCTGCACGCGCCCGGCGCGCACGGCCTCGGCCAGCGCGATGGGGATCGAGGCGGCGGTCGTGTTGCCGTAGCGCGCGATGTTGCTGTACACGCGCTCGGACGGCAGGCCCAGCCGCGCGGTGACCGCGTCGGTGATGCGCTGGTTGGCCTGGTGGGGGATCAGCAGCGCCACGTCGTCGACGGTGACGCCGCCCTTCTTCAGCACCTCGTCGATGGCCTCGCCGAAGCGGCGCGTCGCGTGCTGGAAGACCATCTTGCCGTTCATGCGCGGGTAGTGGCGGCCCTCCTCGATCATTTCCGCGTTCATGCGGCCGGTGACCGTCGCGATGGGCGCCTCGGCGAACAGGTCGCGCGCGTAGCGGCCCTGGCTGTGCAGCACGCTGGCCAGGATGCCGCGGTCCTCGTCGGTGGCCTGCACGATGGCCGCGCCCGCGCCGTCGGCGAACAGCACCGCCATGTCGCGGCCGCGGTCCGTCAGGTCCAGCGCCGTCGACTGGATCTCCCCGCCGATCACCAGCACCGTGCGCGCCACGCCCGACTGGATGAACCCGTCGGCCGCCGCCAGCCCGTACACGAAGCCCGTGCACTGGTTGCGGATGTCCATCGCGCCGGCCGTGTTCAGCTCCAGCAGGTGCTCGATGAAGACGCCGTTGCCCGGGAAGAACACGTCCGGGTTCAGCGTCGCGTAGATGACCTGGTCGATGGTGTTCTTGTCGATGCCCGCCGCGGCGATGGCCTCGCGCGCGGCGCGGGCGCCCATCTCGGCGCCGGGCATCTCGGTGTTGCCGTCGGCGTCGCGCCGCAGCCAGCGGCGCTCGCGGATGCCGCTGCGCTCGGTGATCCATTCATCCGAGGTGTCGATGATGGCGGCCAGGTCGTCGTTCGTCACGACGCGCTCGGGCACCCAGAAACCGGTGCCGGTGATGGCGGCGCGGGTCATGCGGGATCCGTTCGGTTGCGGGTCAGCGATGGGCCGGGATGGCCCCGGGCAGCTTCGCCTTGTTCTGGTTGATGAACGACTGCGCGTCCTCGCGCGTGGCGAAGTACCCGATCTGCACGCGGTACGTCATGCCGCCGTCGGCGCGGCCGGCGGCGCGCACGACCGCGTCCCAGCCCAGCTGCTGCAGGCGGTCGGCCGCAGCCTGCGCCTTCTCCTGGTCGCCCAGCGAGGCGGCCTGCACCAGGAACTGCCCGCTGCTCGACGGCACCACGGTCGCCGCCTTGAACATCGTCGAGGGCGTGCTCGCCGGCGCGGGCTCGGTCTTCACGGGTTCGGGATCGGCGGCGGGCACGGAAACCGGCTGGTCGTCGGCGGCGGCGGTCGTGCCGGCGTCGGACGCCGGGGCGGACTTCTCCGCGGCGGCGGGCGTGCCCTCGGGCAGCTTCGCCTCGACTTCCAGCGGTTCGTTGCTGGCGCTGCCCAGATCGCTGCCGGCCACCTGCTTCTCGGGCGTCAGCTGCAGGCCCTGCGTGGCGATGTCGACCTCGCCGGAGGCGGGCGCCTCGCCGACCTCGGGCGCCGTCACGACGGTGCGCTTCTCGCCCAGGCCCACGGGCATGTTCCCGTTCTTGCTGGTGCGGAACAGGATGACCGCGCCCAGGACGCACAGCAGCGCCACCAGCCACAGGATGCGGGACATGCCGCCCTTGCCGCCCTGGCCGGCACGGCGGCGGCGGCGGACGGTGGGCTTCCTGTCGTTGGCATCGGTCATCATGTCGGCACATCCTTCCCGTCATGTCCTGGACGGCCG
>CAINDZ010000263.1 GCA_903847545.1 uncultured bacterium
CCACACCAGCACGGCCTGCCCGACCCCCTCGAGCCGGGACACCAGGCAGCGCAGCCAGGCGTCGAAGAACGCACCGGCGTCCTCGGCCTCCTGGAGCGCGCGCCAGTCGTCCCGGTCGGACGCGCCTGCGGGGGTCATCGGGAGCACGTTCACGGACGGACGAACCCTGCCCGACCGTCAGCAACGCGTCGCGCGCGCTCCCCTCCCCCGGAGGCGGGGGAGGGGCTGGGGGAGAGGGCGACCGTCGACCGTTTCACGGGCCGGGTCGAACGTGGGCGGGCAAGGGACATCACAGCTTCAGTTCGCCGTAGCGGGCCTCGTATTCCTTCAGACCGATCTCGAGCAACTGCATCAGGCGCTTGGCGGCGTAGGGGTTGAGCACGACGCGGTTGGACAGCCGCACCTTCACTTCCTTCTGCTCGGCGTTCCAGGCCTGGTTGGTGCCGAACAGCAGCATGATCTCCTCGCGCGTGCCCATGACGTTGCAGACGTTGGCGTAGTTGGTGGCGATGGCTGAGTCGTCCCAGACGATCTGGGCGGCAGTCTTTTCGGCGTTCTCTTCCGACACGGTCCAATTCTCCTTCACTCGACAAAACGGGCGGCCCGGGGGGGCCGCCGACGAATCGGCCTGGGCGCTTGTGCGCCCCCGGGCCGGACAAGCCTCAAGCCTTCATGCCACGCGCCGGCGGGTGGCGATCCGCTCCCCCGCGGGGCGGCTCCAGTCGATCCGGGTCTGGCCCGAGCCCAGCACGCCGGCGAAGGCCGCCAGGCTGACCACGCTGCCGGCCAACTGGATCTCCGTTTCACCGTCGGCCTCGGTTCTCGGTCCGGGCGGCGCCTGGGGCGCGTCGCCGGGGGTCTGGCCGGGTTCGACCGCCGGCCCGCGGCCGGGATCGGCGGCGGGCGGCGCCGCAGAGGGGCCGACGCTCGGCTGGGTGTCATCCGGCGCCCCCACCGAGGGGACGCCGGCCACCGGCGCCGACGCGGCGGGCTGCCCGGCATTGCTGCCGCCGACCTGCGGCAGGCCCGGCCCACCCACCCGGGGGCCGCCCACGTCGGAGGCGGGCGCCGAGGTCAGCGGTTCGATTCTCACCGCCAGCAGTTCGTTGATGCCCGCGATCCCCACCGAGGCGAGGGGTGGCAGGGGCGGGTTGCCGAACGGCAGCAGGGTTTCCGACGTGAAGATCTGGCTGCCCAGGGTACCCAGGCTGGGGCGGGGCGGGGCCTGGGTCGGTCCGGTGGCTGCTCCGAGGACGGCACCCCCGCCAACTTCCGGAGAACCTCCGCCAACGACCGCAAAACCCTGCGGCAGCAGCCCGGCCCCGACGCCGTTGAAGAAAGGCTCGATGAGACCGGGCGCGCCGGATCCGCCGGAGCCTCCCCCCGCGCCGCTGCCCAGCGGCGACGAGGCGCCGCTTTCGGCGGTGTCGGCGAGGCCGGTGCTTCCCAGCAAACTGCCGGCGGGCTCCCCCTGCGCGAGCGCCGCGACCAGGGCGCTCGTCGCCTGGACGGGCGCGGTCGGCGCGGGCGGCTGGACCGATGCCACGGCGCCGAAGGCGTCCCTATAGACGGCGCGCACGCTGATGGCCTGGCCCACCAGGTCGGCGGTGAGCGTCAGGCTTTCGCCGGTGGCGCCGGGGAGGGCCGCGCCGTCGGCGAACCATTGGTAACTGACCTCGCCCGGGATGCCGTCCGGATCGCTGACCGTGACGGTGAGGGCCTGGCCCATGGTCGCGGTGCCGGCGATCGTCACCACGCCCGGGTCGTCAATGTTGGCCACGCCGGCCGTCGACGTGCTGCCGGCCGTTCTGGCGCCTGACTTCGCGTCGGCATAAGCAGCCGAAACGGTGATGGCCTGGCCCACTTCCGCCTGGGTCAGGGTGAAGGTCGCGCCGGTGGCGCCGGCGATGGGGACACCGCCCGCATACCACTGGTAGGTGACGCTGTCGGGCGTGATGCCGTCCGGATCCGCCACCGTCGCGGTCAGGGTCGCGCCCTGTTCCAGCGCGCCGCTCACCGTGACGCTGCCCTCGTCATCGACGTTGGCGACCCGGCTGGTGGACGCGCTCGTCTTGGATTCAGTATTGCCCGCGCCATCCGTGTAGGTCAAGGCGACAGAGATGGCCTTCCCGACCTGGGCTTCGGCGAGGGTGAAACTGCTGCTGGTTGCGCCACTGACCGGCACGCCATCGGCATACCACTGGTAATCGATGTTGCCAGTCACGTTCTCGGGGTCGGTTACCGTGGCCGTCAGCATTTCGCCCTGGGTGGGCGTGCCGGTGACCGTGAGCGCGCTGTTGCCGCGGGTGTCGGCGACCGCCGCCGTGGCGCCGCTGGTCTTGCTCTCGGCCGCGCCGTGGCCGTCCGTGTAGCTCACGGTGACGGTGATCGTCTTGCCGACCTGCGCCTCAGTGAGTTTGAAGGTGTTGCCGGTCGCGCCGGGGATGTCTTCCCCACCGGCCTTCCACTGGTAGCTGATCGTACCCAACCCGTCAGCGTCGGCCAGC
>CAINDZ010000264.1 GCA_903847545.1 uncultured bacterium
GAGCGCATCTGCCGGGCCTGCGAGGCGGTCAGGGCCTGACCGTCAGCGACCGCGGCGTTCCTCTTCGCTCCCGGCGTCAACGGCGCCGGGAGCCTTCTTTTTCCCCTGCCACACGGCCTGCAGCCAGTCGACGCCGCCGGACGTGGAGCTGACCACGGCCAGGATGCCCAGCGCGAGCACCAGCAGCACGGTCAGGCCCAGGACGACGAACTGGAAGGACATCGGCAACACTCCGGGAACGACCGGCGGCGACGCGCCGCGGGCCGGGACAGCCGCAAGATAGCAGCGGCAGCCCGCCGCCGCCCCTGGCCCGGGTTTTCGACGCGAACGCCCGGCACGAAGGCCGGGCGTTGCGGACGGATCGGGCGGCCGGGCGGCCGGTGGCGCTAGGGGGCGATCAGCGTGATCGTGCCGTCGCCCCACGGGGTCTTGCCCGTGTAGTCGATGCGCTTGCCCGGCTTGAGGATCCAGGCCACGAAGTCGTCCTCGGAGGGCACCTGGTACAGGAACGTCTTCGTCGGCGCCACGTGCGGGTTCAGGTCGATGGCGTTGAACAGCGTCCGCAGGTTGTTGATGACCTCGGTCACCGCCTCGACCACCGAGTCCTCGGCCTCGCCCGAGTAGAACTGGTTCTGCAGGCTGGCCGGCGGCAGCATGATGAGCTTGCCGCCGATGTAGAGCGTGGCCGCCAGGTCCGTGATGACCGCGCCCTCGACCTCGTAGTCCTTGCCCTGCAGGAACGTGATGTAGCAGCCGTCCGCGGGGTTCTTGAGGTCCCACGGCTGGCCCTTCTTGAACAGGGGCTTCTCGCCGATCAGCATCTCGATCAGCTCGAAGATCTCCGCCTGCTTCGGGAACGCCAGCGACACGACGGTCACCCTTCCTGCCAGATCAGGATGACATGGGCCGACAGGCCGTCGTCGCCATGGACGGTCTGCGCCATGCCCTGGATCCCGGCGGCGAAGAACTCGAAGCAGCCCTTGCCCTCCATGAACAGGGGCAGGCCCAGCTGAACGGCCTGGCCGGCCGCGGCGCGGCTGGCCTTCAGCACGCCGGCCGCCACGTTGGCGATCTCGCCAAGGGCGTCGGCCATGTCGGCCATCGCGGGCTCCTCGTCGTCCTCCATGGCGAAGAGGTTGCGCGTCAGCATCTCGCAGCTGCGCCGGCTCCCCATGACCGCCAGCTGCCAGCCGCCGGTCTCGGACGTCAGCGCGATGCTGCTGCCGTACTCGACGTCGGCGTCGCGCGGGTCCGAGGGGTCGGGATCGACCTCCAGCGCCAGGTTCATCTGGATCGCGCAGGTGTCGACCACCGCCTTCACCGCTTCCTGCAGGACCTGCATGGGCACCGAATGCCGCGTCACCACGGCTCCGTCGACGCTATGGGTGGACATGAGCTGATTGCCTCCGGCTTTTTGACCATACTGCCAGATCAGGACCATCTGCAGGAGCGATCCGTCGGGCGCCCGCAGCGTCTGGCCTACGGCGTTCACATTGCGAGGGAAATAGCGGACCCAGCTGTTGCCCTTCAGGAAGATCGGCAGGCCCAGCTGGTAGTGCTCGCCCGCGGCGCGCTCGCGCATGGCCTTCCACACGCCGGCCGCCACGTTCGGGATCTCGCGCAACCCGTCGCCCATGTCCTCGAGCGAGGGCTCCTCGTCGTCCTCGAGGGCGAAGAGGATGCGCGTGAGGTTCGCGGCCGTCGCCAGCGGGAATCCGCAGGCGAACTGGTAGTTCACCGAGTCGTTCGCCACCGCCAGCGTGCTGCCGACATCGATCAGGTCGGGGTCCGGCGCTCCGGGCATGCCGACCAGTTCCAGCTCCATCTGGAACTGCACCTGGAAGGTCTGTCGCATGGCGGCGACGGCCTCCTGCAGCGCATGGAGCTTGGCCATCAGGTCGGTCGGATCCTCGATCCGCCGGATGCGGGCAACGGCTGTTGTCACTGGACGAACGCTCCCAGGACCTGGGCCATGTCCTCGGTCGTGAACGGCTTGGCCAGCAGGAACATCGCGCCGCCCTCGGTGGCGAGGTCGACCATCTCCTGCGTGCTCTCGGACGTCACGAAGCCGAACGGGATCTCGAAGCCGCCGGCGTTCAGCGCGGTCAGGAACTCGATGCCCGTCATCTCCGGCATGTGCCAGTCCGACAGGATCAGGTCCGGCTTCTGCGCCTGGACGACCTCGAGCGCCTCGCGGCCGTTCTCGGCCTCGATGATCTCGTGGCCCTCGAAGCCCGCCTGGCGGATCGTGCGCGAGACGATGCGCCGCATGGCGCGGGAATCGTCCACCACCAGAATCTTCATCGTGCAAGCCTCCTGCTTGTCTTCTGTGATCCCGAGGCCGGTCACGGGTGGGCATATGCCGATGCCCCGCCCGATCGGGTTCCTGCCCGCTCCGGCCCACCGTTCTCATCGGGTTGGGATGACAACTATTAAGGATTTTTTCTATGCCGTTGTCGCAGGCGGGATGTCCACGCGGACGGCCGCGTCGGCGGCCTCCCGGACGGCCTCCTCGAGGCCCATGTCCTCGGAAAGCTTCAGCAGGTCGACGCCCCGGGCGGTCAGGATGGGGCGGGGGGAGCGGATCGAGCAGCAGTCCCGGTAGGGCAGGATGGAGGCGTCGAACAGGCCCGTCCGGCGCGACCAGGCGGTGATCTCGTGCTTGTCCAGGCCCACCAGGGGCCGCAGGATGGGCAGGGTGACGTCCGGGCTGATGGCCGCCAGGTTGTGCAGGGTCTGGCTGGCGACCTGGCCCAGGCTGTCGCCCGTGACCAGGGCCAGGCACTTGTTGCGCCGGGCCAGCCGGGCCGCCGTGCGCACCATGAAGCGCCGGAACATCACCATGTCGTAGCGGTCCTCGATGGTCCCGATGGCGCGCACCTCGTACGGCACGACCGGCACCAGGTGCAGTCGCAGCGTCACGGGCGACCAGGCGGCCAGCAGCCGGACGATCTGCTGGATCTTGGCGGTGTCGGCCTCTTCCACGTTGCGCCCGCTGTAGAAGTGCACGAAGTCGGCGCGGCTGCCGCGGCGCATCATCATCCACGCGGCGACGGGCGAGTCGATGCCGCCCGAAAGCAGCACCATCGTGCGCCCGCTCGTGCATGCGGGCAGGCCGCCGAACGACTGCTCCTTCGCCGCGAACACGAGCACGCTCGCGCGCAGCACCAGCACGTCGACGGTGAAGTCGGGGTCGACCATGCGCCCGGCCAGCTTGCAGCGCTGGTGCACGGCGGCGCCGACGATGCGGCCGATCTCCAGGCTGTTCAGCCCGAACGAGCGGTCGCTGCGGCGCGCGTTGACGCGGAAGTTCCGCGCGCCGCCGGCGCGCTCGGCGGTCAGCAGGCAGGCCGCGTCGCACAGCCCGGTCAGTCGCGGCTCGATGCCGATCGACTTGTCCGCGGCCAGTTCCGCGTCGAGCGCATCGCGCGGCACCTCGATGGCCGGCGCCACCCACTGCAGCCCGAACACGCGGTGCAGGCGCGCCGCCGCCTCGTCGGCCTGCGTCTCGCTGCCCAGCCGCACCAGCAGGCGGCTCTCCACGTGGTGGATGGTCACGCCGCTCATGCCGCGCAGCGCCGCCTGCATGTTGTTCACCAGCTTGCGCAGGAATGCGCGCCGGTTGCGCCCCTTCAGGGCGATCTCCGAGTAGGTGCAGGCGATGACGGGCGTCGTGAAGGACATGGTTCTCCCGCTTGATTCCGCGCCGGGCGGCTGTATTGTGGGCGCTGCCGCCGCAGCGGGGCCCGGTGCAGAATGTACCAGCCCCTGCGGCAGGCGCAAGGAGGCGGATCGCCCCGCCCGGACCATCGCCCGCTCGCCCAGGGAAGGACACGCGCATGCTGGAAGCCGCCGGAGTCAGGCTGGATCTCACCGGGACCGAACCGTTCCTGCCCGCCGCCCAGCTGGACGCGCTGGCCCCCCGCGTGGCCGAGGCCGCGCGCGGCCTGGCCGCCGGCACCTGCGCCGGCAGCGACTTCCTGGGCTGGCTGGACCTGCCCTCGCGCCTGGACGAGGCGGCCCTGGCCGCCTGCGAGGCCGCCGGCGCGCGGGCCCGGGCCGACGCCGATGCCTGCGTCGTGATCGGCATCGGCGGCTCGTACCTGGGCGCCCGCGCGGTGCTCGACGCGCTGCCGCCTGACGCCGGCGACGGCGTGCCCCTGCTCTTCGCCGGCACCGGCCTGTGCGCCGCCGGCCTGGACCGCGTGCTGGCCGCGATCGCGGGGAAGGACTTCCGCGTCTGCGTCATCTCGAAGTCCGGCACCACGGTCGAGCCCGCGGTGGCCTTCCGCGTGCTGCGCCAGGAGCTGCGCCGCCGCTACGGCGACAAGGGCGCCGCCGCGCGCATCACCGCCGTCACCGACGAGAAGCGCGGCGCGCTGCGCCAGTTGGCCACGGCCGAGGGCTGGGAGACGTTCGTGGTGCCCGACGACATCGGCGGCCGCTTCTCGGTGCTGACGCCCGTCGGCCTGGTGCCGCTGGCGATCGCGGGCCTGGACGTGCGCGGCCTGGCCGCCGGCGCGCGCGCCATGCAGGAGGCCTGCGCCGGCGAGGGCCTGCGCGACAACCCCGCCCACCTGTACGCGGCCGTGCGCTACCAACTGTACACGCAGGGCTTCACCACCGAGGTGATGAGCTCGTTCCACAGCGGCCTGCACAACCTGCAGGAGTGGTGGAAGCAGCTCTTCGGCGAGAGCGAGGGCAAGCAGGGCCAGGGCATCTTCCCGGCCTCGACCGTCTTCACCACCGACCTGCACAGCCTCGGCCAGTACCTGCAGGACGGCCGCCGCTGCCTGCAGGAGACCTTCCTGTGCGCCCGCCACACGGTGCCCGGCCTGGTCGTCCCGGCCGACCCCGGCGCCGACGCCGACGGCTTGGGCTACCTGGCCGGCCGCCCCTTCGACGAGATCAACTGGATCGCCTTCGAGGCCACCCGCCAGGCCCATATTCAGGGCGGGGTGCCCTGCCAGGCCATCAGCGTGGACGCGGTCACCCCCCGCACGGTGGGGGCCCTGCTGTACATGTTCGAGAAGGCGGTCGGCATCGGGGGCCTGCTCCTGGGGTTGAATCCGTTCGATCAACCGGGCGTCGAGGCCTACAAGTTGGAGATGTTCAAGCGCTTGGGCCGCCCCAGCTAGGGGGCCCGGCCGGCGTCCGCCGGCCCAACCTTCCCGACACCGGTCGTCCGGTTGCCCCGGCACGGCCGGTGTCTTATTTTGCGGGCTGTTCGCGGCCCCGCCCGACATCCTGGTCCTGCGACGCGGCCTGCGCTTGCTCCGAACCGAGGAGATGCACGTGAAGAAGCTGCCCTTCGTTTCACCGTTGTTCGTGTTCGTGCTGGCCGTCGCCGTGACCGGTTGCGGCGAGAAGGTGGGCGGCAACGCCCAGGCCACCGCCAGCAACCCGCCCGCCGCCGCGCAGCAGCAGGCCGCGCAGCCGGCGGCCATGCCGGGCACCTGGCAGGGCACCGTCGCCGAGACGATGAACTCGGGCGGCTACACCTACGTGCTGCTGGACACCGGCGCGCAGAAGATCTGGTGCGCCTCGACGCAGATCGAGATCAAGGTCGGCGACAAGGTCACCATCCCGCAGGGCCAGATGATGGTCGACTTCCGCAGCGCAACGCTCGACCGCGTCTTCCCCGAGATCTACTTCACCAGCGCGATCTGGAAGGCCGGCACCGAGCCGCAGGGCGGCGCCATGCCGCAGGGCCACGGCGGCGGCATGGGCGGCGGGATGCCCGGCGGCGCGCCTGCCGGCGGCGACGAGATGGGCGGCGGCGTCAACGGCGGCCCGGCCAGCGGCACCAAGCTGGTCCTGGACGACCAGCACGTGTCCGGCGTCAAGAAGGCCGACGGCGGCTACAAGATCGGCGAGATCTACAGCAAGGGCGCCCAGCTGAACGGCCAGGCCGTGAAGGTGCGCGGCCGCGTCGTGAAGTTCACGCCGAACATCATGGGCACGAACTGGATGCACATCCAGGACGGCTCGGGCGAGGGCACGACGGTCGACCTGACGGTGACCACCAGCGCGATCGTCGCGGTGGGCGACATGGTGCTGGCCGAGGGGACGCTGGCGATCGACAAGGACTTTGGCGCCGGGTACAAGTACGCGGCGATCATCGAGAAGGCGAACGTCACGAAGGAATAAGGGCGCCTGGCTGACGGTCGTTCCTGTCAGCTCTGCACAAACAGAAGGATCCCGCGCTGTCCTCGCCCTTCGGGCTGCGGATTGCGCGGGATCCTTCTGTTTGTGCAGAGCTGACACGCCGCGACAGGCCAGGCGCCCTTATTCCTTCGTGGCGTTCGCCTTATCGATGAACGTCGCGTGCTTGTGCGCGGGGGGTGGGGGTGGGCTTCGCGGACTCGCCCGCGGGGGGAAAGTGGGTGACGCAGGAGGAGAGGGAGGGTAGGATGGGGGCATGGGGGACGCAGAGAAACTCAGTTACCTGGATGACGTGCCGGCGCGGCGGAAGAAGAAGCCGCGGCGGCTGATCATTGTTGCTGTGGCCGTGGTGGTGGCCGTGGTGCCGGGCGTGCTGTTGACGCGGCCGCACGGGGCGCCCAAGGGGTCGCCCGAGGCGATCGGGATGTGCCTGGAGGTGCGCGCCGAGAACGTCTCGCGCGACGGCGACGGCGCGCCCCTGGCGAAGGTGCTGGTGGCCACGCCCGACAGCACCGAGGTCGAGGTGCTGCTGCCCCCGCCCGTGCCCCACCCCGGCGACTTCATTCCTCTTCTGGCCGACCGCCACCGAAAAGGGCCGGCCGACTACAGGGCGGATCTGGAGCGCTGGAAATCTGAAGGTGCCCAATAGCGTCGTCAACAGATCTGCAAGCAAAGAGGGGGGCTTCGGCCCCCCTCTTGATGCCCGAATAGCGCCTGCTTTTTTAGGCACCCGGCAGGATGAGCCCGACTGAGATGCCGTAGGATGTCTCTCCATCGTAGGTGGAGAGGCGGGGCGTAATCGTGACCTTCTTGTTGAAGAGCAGACCCAGGCCGACTCCAAGGGACACATCGCTATTGTCGTCGTCAACGGAGTTGCCGTAGGAGTCCTCAATCTCGGTAGTCGACGTCAAATAATCAGCGCTGACCATCGGGTACACCTCCAAACTGGGTGAGCTCACCACCTTCAGGTACAGGTTGCCGCCGAAGCTCCAGAGTGTCGAGGTCATGTCCCACACGGCTTCGTCCAGCGCATCGCTTGAAAGCGTCGCCTTGCCGTATTGCGCTGAAAGCTCAAGCCCGACCATGGATCCATTCCGCGGTCGGACAATGGATGCCAGGAAATACGGATCGAACTCGGTGGCAGAGCCATCGTTGCCGATGACGTTATCGTCAAAGCTTGTCTTTGCGATGCCTACACCCAACTCGAACTTCGAGCCGAAGCTGTAGCCCACGGCGGCCGACAGGCTTGAGTAGCCGTCACCAGACCCGAGCGAGGCCCCGATACCGACACCGCTTTGCCCGTCTTTCAGGTAGCGGCTCTGGGCCATTGCCGTGTTGGCGGCAAAGACCAGCAGCAACAGAAGAGTAGCAAGAGTGGCAGGGCGGCAATAATTTCGCATGGGGGTCCTCCATCCGTGTTTGGGCCATCATCAAGTCAACGGGGAACATCTGAGCCGATACTGTGATCTTGCAGTAGTGATGTCAATATCCGAATCGCGCAACGGCGCGAACCGCCTGCGAGGCTGTCTGCTGATTGGACCCGCACCGGCGGCGGATGGCGCGGCACCCTGCCTCAAGAAGCACGGCACGGGCGGTGCGGCGACTCCGGTACATGAAGAAGCCCGCGCAATCCGCAGCCCGAAGGGCGAGGACAGCGCGGGCTTTTTCATGTACCGGAGTCGCTGACCCCGTAGGGCCTAGCTGTGCTTCTTGAGGTAGGAAGCCACGCCCTCCGCCGACGGCTTCATGGCCTCATCGCCCTTCTTCCAGTTCGCCGGGCAGACCTCGCCGTGCTCCTCGAGGTGCTGCAGGGCGTCGACCAGGCGCAGCATCTCGTCGACGTTGCGGCCCAGGCCCAGGTTGTTGATGGTCGCGTGCTGCACGACGCCGTTCTTGTCGATCAGGAAGGTGCCGCGCAGGGCCATGCCGCCCTCGAGCAGCAGGCCGTAGTCCTGGCTGATGACCTTCTGGAAGTCGGCGACCAGCGGGTACTGCACGTTGCCGATGCCGCCGTTCTCGGGCTTGGTGTTCTTCCACGCCCAGTGGCTGAAGTGGCTGTCGGTGCTGACGCCGATGACTTCGCAGTTCCGCTTCTTGAACTCGCCGAGGGCCTTGTCGAAGGCGATGATCTCGGACGGGCACACGAAGGTGAAGTCCAGCGGGTAGAAGAACATCACGACGTACTTGCCGCGGTAGTCGGACAGCTGGAAGTCCTTCTTGAAGCTGTTGTCCGGCATCACGGCCGTGGCGGTGAAGTCCGGGGCCTCGGTCGAGACCAGCGGCATGGGCACGAAGTCGAAGTCCATGTCATCCATTGTTCCGTCTCCTTTGTCGACGCTTGCGTCTTCTCGCGGGTGATGGCGCCCGTGGCGCCTGGTGAACATGCGTGGCCCCTCGCGGGGCGATCCTCTCAGTGGGCGCCGTCGCCCTGGCCGGCCCGGCACGCGGCGCAGACGCCGATGTACTCGAGGCGGCGGTTCTCGACCAGGAAGCCCTCGGGCAGCCCCACGGCGGCGCCCAGCGCCCGCGCGGGCAGGTCGGCCACCGCGCCGCAGCAGCGGCAGCGGGCATGGTCGTGGGGCGCGGCGGTGCCGTCGTAGCGGGCCTCGGCGCCCGCGCCCACCAGCTTGGCCACCATGCCGTCGGCGGCCAGCACGTCCAGGTTCCGGTACACCGTGCCCAGGCTCAGGCGGGGCAGGCGGCGGCGCAGGCGCTCGTGCAGCTCGGCCGCCGTCGGATGGTCGTGCGCCGCCTGGAGTTCCGCAAGGATCTCCGCGCGCTGCGACGTCATGCGACGGTGGGTCTCGGACATGCGGGAGGGCCCCCGGGATGGTTTGTCGGGAGGCGGCGCCGGCGGATGCCGGAAGTGGCGCCGACCGCCCGTGAGACGGTCCTTTATTTAATAGGAATGATTACTGATGTCAAGGATCATTCAGGGCTTCCGTGAAAAAAACGGGGACGCCGCCGGGACGCCGGGGGCGGCACCGGACAAAAAAAGGCCCCGGACCGAAGTCCGGGGCCCTTGCCGCCGGCGAACCGGCGAAGCGTCAACTTACCAGGTCACGACCGTGCCGAGCGAGATGCCCGAGGGGTTCTGCCACTCGCCGCCGTCCAGGGAGCCACTAACGCTGGCGCCGAAGCCGCTCTGGTCGCCGCCGATGTCGAAGGCGCTGTTGTCGCCGTCGTTCATCATGCTGAACTGGGCGTAGGCCAGGACGTTCTGCGTGAACACGCGCTCGACGCCGAAGGTCATGTTGGTCGACTTGGTGTCGCTCTCGTCGATGTCGGACGTCTCGGTGTCATCCTCGGCATCCGTGTTCCAGTTGGCGATGGCCATCTGGCCCTTCAGGTTCCACTTGTCGTTCATCTTGAACGTGGCACCAACGCCCATCGTGGAAGTCTTCCAGTCCTGATAACCAAATTCGTTGGACGAAGTCTGGTACAGGCCGTTCAGATCGAACTGCGCGCCCATGTACTTGGCCACGAAACGCATGGCGTGCGGAGCATCGTCGGTTCCATACCAGCCCTTTGACTCGGCTTCGTACGCACCGCCGATCAGGAACTGCTCGGTCGCGTAGGCGGCCGACGCGCTCATCGCGGTCGACTTCTCCTCGTCACCCGGCGTACCCTGATCGAACATGTAGGCAGCGAACAGGGAGAAGCCGTTCCAGTCCGGGGAAACCCACGCCGCGATTTCGCCCAGGCGGTTGTCCCAGCCCAGCGTCATCGCGCGGAAGTCCCCCATCTGGTCGGGGAACACCTCGACCTTACGGCCGAGAGCCTTGAACGGGGTGTCGTGACGGCCGACCATGAACTTGCCGGCGGTCGCGTGCTTGAAGCCGACAAACGTGTTACGGTTCGCGAGTTCAAACGGAACAAACGGGTCGTCGTAGTCCACGTCAGTCCCGGGCTCATGCTTCACCATGTCGATCTTCGTCTCGAACTGCCAGAAGGCCGTCAGGTCAGCATTGATCTCGCTCGTGCCCTTGAAGCCGAAGCGCGAGGTGTTGCTGGTGACGCCCAGCTGGCTGTCGGTGCCGTTGTTCAGCGAGTTGATGGAGACGTGACCGACGCCATAGAACGTCCAGTTCGCGTCACCGGCGTTGGCGGCGCCCGCCACGAGCAGCGTCAGGGCCGACAGGGTAAGCAGCATCTTCTTGAAC
>CAINDZ010000265.1 GCA_903847545.1 uncultured bacterium
CGGTTCCGGACGACGGTGATGATGGCGCCGATCGCCAACCCCGACGCGCCGACGGGATTGTCGGCGGACAATTTCACGGGCGTCGAGGCCGTCGATGTCGACAACGACGGCCTGTTCGACCTGGTGGTCGGCGGGCGCTCGCAGCCGACGGTGTTCCTATGGAACCGCGGCGGCATGCGATTCGAGCGGGACGATGCGGTCTTCGCCGACGGCCCGCCGCAGATGAAGGTTGCCGGCGTGCTGGCCCTGGACCCGGACGCCGACGGGGACTGGGACCTGGCGCTGACCGGTCGCGGCGGAACGCACTTCCTGGAGAATGTCGAGGGTCGGTTTCGCACCCCGATCGGCCTGCCCCAGCAAATGCTGTTCTGCGACAACCGCTACTCGACCGGCAGCGCCGTTCTTGACGTCGACCAGGACGGGGATGTGGACTACACCGAGGGATTCCTGGACGAGGCCCCGATCGTCTACCGGAACACGAATCCGCGCAGGCCGCTGATCGTCAAGGTGATCGGGCCCCAGTCGAACACCAGCGCTGTCGGTGCACGGGTCGACGTCCTTGCGGCGGGGACCCTGCGGCGCGTGGTGGCCGCGCAGGAGATTCCGGGCGGCTCCGGATACGTGTCGCACTCCTCGAAGCGTCTGGCCTTCGGGGGCCTGGACCCCGGCGGTCGCTACGACATCCGCGTGCGGCTGCCGAGCGGCCGGCAGGTGCTCCGCCGGGATTATCCAGGTCGTGGCGAGATCGTGATCGACATGCGGGTCGGCCCGACGGCGCGCCTTGCGGCCGTCCTGACGCAATGGAGTGCGGGGCTCAAGGACCGCTGGACTGCGGCATTCTGGTTGCTCGTGTTGGCGGCCACCGGCGCGGTGGCGGCGTACGCCGCCCTCCAGCGACGACGCCTGGCCATCGCCTACCCCTGGTTGGGCGTCGTCTCGATCCCCATCCTGGCCTGGGGCCTGCGGCGTCTCCTGCATCTGGACCCGGGCGCCATGCCGGTCGTGGTCGCCACGCTCGGCGGCCTGGCCGGAGGCCTGCTGGGCGTGGGTCTCGCGCAACCGCGTCCGCGCACGCCCACGACGACGATGCTGGCCGACTTCGGGCGAGCGCTGCGTGTCTTCGAGCACAACCAGACGCCGCGCAAGATCGTCGACCGTATCATGCTCGTGCGCTCGAATGCCCCCGCGCGACCGGAGGAATGGAAGGCCATCGTCCCGCTGTTGCGAGAGGACGTGGCGTTGTTCGGAGTGGTCGTGGCGCCCGAGCTGGCCTTCGTTGTCGAGGGCGCGCGTTCGGCCGGCATGGACCACGGCGAAGGTGCGCGCCTGCTCAAGCAGATGCGCGCGGTGCAGAGGCAGCTGCTGGCTGCCGGCAACGAGGCCTGGACGCGTCCGCAACAATTGACGCGCCTGGACGCCCTGATCGCGACCACGGAATCCTTCCGCAAGTGGACGGCGCACCTGCGGCGGCAGGTCGACAGGCGTCTGGCCACGCCGCTGCACCCGTTCATGGGCGAATATGCCGTGTCGCGCATGGCGCTGCACCAGGTGGAGATCCGACTCGCCGTTCCGGCGGTCACGGTCCGGCTTCCGGGCCCCGAGTTGGCGCACGTGATGGACATCCTGCTCGAGAATGCCGTGCGCGCCTGCGCGGGCCGACGCGTGGCGCTGACGATCTCCGGCGACGCCCCGCAGGGCGGGCGCGTGCGCCTGACGGTGTGTGACGACGGCCCCGGCATTGCGCAGGACATCCGCCCGCGCGTGTTCGAGGCCGGGGTCACCGGACATGCCGGCGGCACCGGTTACGGCCTGTACGCCGCCCGCCGCACGCTCGAGCATTTCGGCGGTTACATCGGCCTGGTCGACTCGGCGACAGGCGCGTGTTTCGAAATGGAACTGGGGATGATCATCGACCCGGAAGGATGAACCATGGCTCTGCGCGTACTGCTGGTCGACGACGACCACGATTTCAGCCGCCGCTTCGAGGCCCTCGCCACCGGGACCTTCGACTTGCAGGTGGCCCACACCTACCAGGACGGGATGACGCGCGTGCGTCGCGGGGCCATCGATGCGGTACTCCTGGACATCGACCTCCAGGAGGAGCGGACGGGCATCGACCTCCTGCGCGAGATCAGGCAGTGCGATCCCGACGTGCCCATCATCATGTTGTCGGGCGACGATCGTCCGGACACGATCGACCGCGCCATCCGGGCCGGGGCCGAGGGCTTTGCGCGCAAACACGGCAATCTGGGCATCCTGCGCACGCAGATCGAGCACAACCTGGAAAACGTGATGTGGCGCCAGCACGCGCGCGCGCTGGAGGACGGGACCTGCGAATTGATCGGCAACTGTCCCGCCATCGAGGCGCTGCGAC
>CAINDZ010000266.1 GCA_903847545.1 uncultured bacterium
CTTCATGAACGACTGCAGGTCGGGGTCGTCCAACAGCTCGCGGCAGGTGAGTCCCGTCAGCGCCGAGACCGGGTTGACCACGGCGTTGTGCAGCAGCTTCTGCCAGATGACATCGTCGATCTGGTCGACGACGTTCGTGTCCAGGCCGGCGGCGCGGAAGACCTCGCCCACCTGCTCGTGGGCCGGGGTGACCGTGCCGTCGAACGGGGCGATCTGAATGGGCTTGATGCCCGGCCGGTAGCGCAGCCGGTTCGGGCCGGTGTGCTGGATGCTGTGGTAGGTGATGCCGCTGAGGATGCGCCCGGGGTCGACCACCTGTGCCATGGCCTCGGTGTTGCCGATGCCGTTCTGCATCGACAGCACGAACGTGTCGGGGCCCAGCACCGGCTTGACGGCGTTCATCGCGTCGGTCGTCTGGTAGCTCTTGACCGAGACGAAGACCAGGTCGGCGATGCCCAGTCCCTTCACGTCGGGGACGACGCGGACGGGGACACAGACCTCGCCCTTGGTGCCCTCCGAGAGGTAGAGGCCCTGCTCGTTCAGCAGGCGCGCGCGGGCCTCGTTGATCTCGATGAAGGTCACGTCGTGGCCCGCGGCGGTCAGCTGCGCGCCCACGAGCCCGCCCAGGGCCCCGGCTCCGACGACGACGATCCTCATCGGTTCTTCCATTCGGGGCGGCGCTTGCCGTAGAACGCCTCGATGCCCTCGACGGGGTCCTCGCTGGTCATCAGTTCCTCCAGGAAGACCTTCTCGGCCAGGTCGAGCCGCGTCGCGAAGTCGGCGCCGCTGACCCGCTTCAGGGTGCGCGTGTTCAGGCGCATCACCAGCGGGCTGGCGCGGCGCAGGTCCTTGAGCCAGCCCTGCAGCGCCTCGTCCAGTTCCCCGCCGGGCACCACGCGGCTGACCAGGCCCATGGCGGCCATCTCGGCCGCCGTGTACGAGCGCCCGCCGGCCGTGATCTCCAGCGCGCGGGCGCGGCCCACCAGCTGCGGCAGCACGACGACGCCGACCGGCGCGAAGAATCCCAGGCGGATCTCCGGCTGGCCGAACGTGGCCTCATCGCTCGCCAGCAGCACGTCGGCCATCAGCACCAGCTCGAAGCCGGCGCCCAGGGCGGCGCCCTGCACGGCCATCACGACGGGCACTTCCAGCGCGTCGAGGCGGCGGAACAGGCGGCCGAAGGCCCTGATCATCACGGGGGCCTGCGCGGGGCGGTGCTCGCCCACGTCGGCGCCGGCGCAGAAGGCCTTGCCCGCGGCGGTGATCGCCACGCCCTTGAGCGAGCCGTCGCCGGCGATCGTCTCGAGGTGGGCGCTCATCTCGTCCATCAGCGCCGCGCTCATGATGTTCACGGGCGGGTTCTCCAGGTGCAGGCAGGCGATGCCGTCCTGGATCGTCAGGGTCACCAGCGGGGCAGCGGACATCGTGTTCCTCCCAGCGGCCGTGGCGGCCTCAGGACTTGGCCCAGGTGGTTCCCGGCGCCTCGAGCGTGTAGTGCACCTTGATCTCTTCGCAATCCTCGAACAGGCGCGGCACCACCTGCACGCGCTGGCCGATCGCCAGGTCACGGCCGCCCAGTGTTGCGCCGCACCAGGCCAGCAGGCGGCCGCCCTCGTCCAGGTCGACGACGCCGATCGTGAACGGAGTGCGGCCCTCGAAGCCGGCGGGGGCCGCCGCGATGCGCGTGAACGTGACCACGGTGCCGGCGCCGCCGTACTCCGTGAACGTGAAGTCGCCGCCGCGGCAGTCGGGGCAGTCGGCGCGCGGCGGGAAGCTGGTGCGGCCGCAGGCGTCGCAGCGCGAGCCCATCAGGCGCCCGTCCTTCAGGTGACCGGCAAAGCCGGCGACCTTCGTGTGGGGGCAATGGCTGACCCGCCCGAACCAGGCGAACATGGTCAATCCCTCCGCAGGACGTTGACGAAGCAGTACTGGCCGATGCCGCCCACGTTGTGGGTCAGGCCGACCGTGGCGCCGGGCA
>CAINDZ010000267.1 GCA_903847545.1 uncultured bacterium
CGTTTGCGGCGCGCGAAGCTGGCCCAGCGCCGGCGAACATGTATAATGGAGCCGCCCGAGATGCGCGACTGACCCACGGAAGGAACCGGCATGAACGCTGGCCGACCCACGCGGCCGCTCCCCCTCCCGCTCGCCGCCGCGGCCGCATGGATGCCGGCAGCCTTGACGCTGGCGGTTCTGGCGCTGCCCGCCCTGGCCGCGGCCGCCCCGGCCCCGGCGCCCGCCGAGGCGGCGTTCGCCGTGCCCGACGATGCGGCGCGGCTGGTGCCGCCCGGTTCGACGATGGTCGCGGCCATCGCCTCGCTGGACGCCGCCGAGGTGGAGTGGCAAGGCCTGGCCGCCGCCTTCGGCAGCCGCCCCACCGACAAGGACTACTCGCTGCTGACGACGTTCGGCGACGGACTGCCCGGGTTCGCGGCGCTGGTGGCGCACGACCGCCCGCTGCTGGTGGCCGTCGGCATCAACGGCTTGGTGATGGGCGGCTCACTCGACCTGACCTTCATCTTCCCGTTCGAGGGCGACCTCGCGCAGCTGCAGTACCGAGGCAAGGGCAGCCCCTTCGTGAACCTGCAGCAGTGCGGCGGCTACGCGGCGCTGACCAGCGCCTCGTGGTTCCACACCATGCCCACGCCCACCCGCTTGCCGCTGCCGGCCGGCCTGATGGCCGCGACGGTCGACCTGGGCACGGCGCTGAAGGTGGGCCTGCCGCTGGTGGAGATGGGCATGCGGCAACTGTCGCAGGCCACCACCGACAGCCTGGGCGTCGTGCACCCGCCGCTGATCGCCCCGCAGGACCTGGACGGCGTGCTGACCTCGGTGCGCACGGTGGCGCGCTCGGTGTCGCGCCTGGACCTGGCGATCCGCCGCGACGGCGACCGCTACCTGACCATGGATCGCCTGCTGCTGGTCCCGGGCTCGGACCTGGCGCCGGGCCCGCAGGCCCCGTTCAAGGATGCCGTCGAGCTGACCGCCATCCTGCCGCCGGGCTCGGACCTGGTGCAGGTGGCGTCGATGGACCTGACCCGGCCGTTCGCCGTGTTCGAGCCGCTGTACCAGGCCGACATGCGCCGCACCGCCGAGCAGCTGCCGCCCGCTGCGGCCGCCGACTTCACCGCCTGGTACGGCGAGTACCTGGGCCTGGTGCCGCTGACGGCGCAGCCTGTCGCCGCCGGCCTGCACGTGACCGATGCCGGCGCCGAGGTGCACGTGGTGATGAAGGCGCGCGACGCGAGTGCCGCCTTCAAGCGCGTGACCGGGCTGCTGGACCGGCTGTCGACGCTGCCGGTGCCCGTCCGCCTGGAGCCCGTCGCCGACGAGGCCTTCCCCGGCGCCGAGGCCCGCACCTACCGCATCGACCTGGACACGCGCTCGCTGCTGGCCCCGGTGCCGGGCGGCGACTCGCCGAAGGTGGCGCAGATCGCCCAGGTGGCCGACCTGTTCAGCCGCCTGATCCCCGAGATCCGCCTCGCGCGCACCGGCAGCTACCTGCTGGCCAGCGCCGACCACGACCGCGGCGCCATGGCGACGATGATCACCGCCTGCCGCGACGAGGACCGCCGCGGCCCGGTGGACCCGCGCCCGGCCGCGGCCGTTCCCGACGGCGACGGCCACGTGCAGGAAGTCATCGCCGGCGACCTGACATCGATGTGGCGCTGGTTCTCGGGGATGGCCTCGGATGTCGAGGGCGGCCCGAAGCTGCCGCCGCTGGCCGACCTGGGCCCCCTGCCCTGCGCGATGACGATGTCGGCCTGGGAGGGCGGCTTCAGCGGCACGTTCACCGTGCACCGCGACGACCTGCTGGCGCTGGCCCGCGCGCTGGCGGCGCAGGGGGCGCTGGCGCCGCAGCGCTAGGCTCCGGACGGTCCAGCCCGGAAACGTGAAGGGAGCGGCCGCCGGGCCGCTCCCTTCGTCTTCCCGCCGTGTCGCGCGATGCGGGCCTACGCGGCCCCGCCCGCCGGGGCGGCCGTGCGCGTCTTCAGCTCGCGGTCGATCAGGAACAGCCCGGCACCGTCGCCGCCGACCATCTTCAGCTTGCTGAGGATGTCGTCGACGTTGGCCTCTTCCTCGACCTGCTCGGTCACGTACCACTGCATCAGGTTGTTCGTCGCGTGGTCGTTCTCGGCCTGCGCCAGGTCGGCCAGCTTGGCGATGTTGTCCGTCATGATCTTCTCGTGCGCCAGGGCGGCCTCGAAGGCGGCCTGCGCGCTCGCCCAGTCCTTCGGCGGCGCCTTGACCTCGGCCAGCACGACGCGGCCGCCGCGGCTGATCACGTAGTCGAAGATCTTCAGCGCGTGGTCGTGCTCCTCCTGGGCCTGCAGGCGCATCCAGTGCGCGCAGCCGTCGAGGTGGTTGTCCTCGAAATAGGCCACCATCGCCTGGTACAGGTAGCTGGAGTAGTACTCCTCGTTGATCTGCTGGTTGAGCGCCGCCAGGAGCGAGGCTTTCAACATGGCCGGATCCTCCGCGTGGACTGGGGTACGGGATGGGCGTTTCCTGCTTGTGGGGAAGATAACAGGTCCGCAGGGCCCGGACCAGCCTCGGGATTGGCGATCCGGGGCCCGGCTGCTATCATGTCGCCGTTCTTCCGGGGGCCGGCCCTCCCCGCCGCAAGGCGTGTGCGGGGGCGCACCTGGCCCCGTCCCGGATGCTCCCCTCAGCGCCCGACACCCCGCCGCGCCCCCACCCGGGGGGCCGTGCCGCGCAAAGGATCGCGAATGCCGAGAAAGCCCGTCGCGAAGTTCGCCATCGACCACCTCCAGGTGCTCGACGAGCAGGGCGTGGTCGACGCAAAGCTCGACCCGAAGCTGCCCGACGACCGCCTCCTGGAGATGTACCGCTGGATGCGCCTGGCCCGCGAGCTGGACGAGCGCATGCTGAAGCTGCAGCGCCAGGGACGCCTGGGCACCTTCCCGCCCAACACCGGCCACGAGGCCGTCAGCGTGCCCGTGGCGATGGCCATGGGCCCGCAGGACTGGTTCGTCGGCGCCTTCCGCGAGACGGGCGGCCGGCTGGTCCGCGGCGAGCCGCTGACCTCGCCCCTCTACTACTACAACGGCTGGGAAGAGGGCAACGTGCTGCCCGACCCGTCGCTGCGCATCACCCCGATCAGCGTCGTCATCGGCTGCCAGATCCCCCACGCGGCGGGCCTGGCCTTCGCCGCCCGCTACAAGGGCGAGGACGCGGCGGCGGTCTGCTTCA
>CAINDZ010000268.1 GCA_903847545.1 uncultured bacterium
CGGCGGGCCGCGCCACGCCCAGCGCGGCGTCGAAGCGGTCGACCATCGATTGCGCCAGGCCGGCGCCGGTCCCGCCGCCGGCGAGCAGGCGCAGCCGCGCGGTCGTGTCCTTGGCGAGCCGCGCATCGGCGCGGCGGCCGGCCAGCGCCAGCAGCGCGTGGCTGCGCAGCACGTGGTGGGCGTCGACGACGTGGTGCCAGCGGCGGCTGCGCACGCGCCCGGCCAGGTCCCGCAGCCCGTCCAGGCCGCCGTCCTCGAGCGCCAGCACCTCGTCCACGCCGGCGAACCGGCCCGCCAGCGGCGCCAGCGCGGCCTTGGTCACCAGCGTTACGCGGCGCTCCGGGGCCGCCTCGTCGGCGGCCAGCGCGGACAGGCCCCAGCCCAGCAGGCAGAGGTCGCCCAGGGCGCCGAAGCGGATGACCAGCCACTCGTGCACGCGTGCGTCCAGGGTCGGGGGTTGCGGGGTTGGGGAGGCCAGGGGCCTCGCGGCCGGTCCATGATCGGGCACGGCCACCGGGAAGGGAAACACATTCGGCGGGCGGGCGCCAACCGGGGCCCGCCAGGTGTGGCCGGCCGTCCGTCTTGCCGCCACCGGCACACCGGGTTACCATCGCCGCGGCCAGGTGACCGCCGGCGAGGCTGCCGGGGGGCGTGGCCGGGAAGCGCCGGGACCTTGGATTTCGTCCTGCTTGTCATCCTGTTGGGCCTGTCGGCGGTGTTCTCCGGTTCGGAGTCCGCCTTCTTCTCGTTGAGCGCCGCCGAGCTGGCGCGCCTCGAGGCGTCGGGCAGCCGCGCCGGCCGCCGCGCGGCCGCGCTGGTCCGCCGCAGCCACGACCTGCTGTCGGCGCTGCTGATGGGCAACCTCCTGGTCAACACGGCGGCCAGCGTCGTGGCCACTTCGGTGTGCCTGAAGCTGTTCGGCGAGCGCGGCATCGCCATCGCCATTCCCGTCGTGACCGTGCTCCTGCTGCTGTTCGGCGAGATCACGCCGAAGCTGGTGGCGCTGTCGCGCCGCGAGAAGGTGGCCGCGGTCGCCCAGTTGCCGATCGGCATGTGGGTGCTCGTCGCCCGACCGGTGCTGTGGCTCACCAGGGGACTCGTCGACGCGGTGCTCGGCGTCCTGCCCGCGGACCGGCCCGGCTCGCGCCCGCTCAACACCGGCGAGCTGCAGACCGCCTGCGACCTGGCCATCGAGGACGGCACGCTGACCGAGACCGAGGGCCGGTCGCTGGCCCGCCTGCTCCAGCTGTCCGGGGTCGAGGTGCAGCACATCATGGTGCCGCGCCCGGCGGTCGTCTCGCTGCGGATGGACATGTCGCGCAGCGAGGTGCTGGCCGTGGCGCGCGAGGCCGGGTTCAACCGCTACCCGGTGCTGCCGGTCGAAGGGGACCAGCCCGTCGGCATGTTCCACCTGAAGGACCTGCTGGCCGCCGGGCCCGGCCAGGAATTGCCGCTGGCCGCGGGCGCGCGCCCGCTTCTGTTCGTTCCCGAGAGCAAGGACGTGGACGACCTGCTGGCGCAGATGCGCCGCGGCGCCGGCCACATGGCGGCGGTCATCGACGAGCACGGCGACTTCACGGGCATCGTCACGATGGCGGACTGCCTGCAGGCGCTGCTCGGATCGGTCGCCGACGCCGATGAGGGCGACCCCGACGTGATCCCCCTGGGCGAGGGGCGCTGGGTCGTCAGCGGCCGCACCGACCTGCGCGAGCTGGACGAAGCCTGCGGCGTGCGCCTGCCGCCCAGCCGCGACTACGTGACCGTCGCCGGCTTCCTGATGACCACGCTCGGCCGCGTGCTCGTGCCGGGCGATCGCGTCACCTTGCCGCAGGCGCGCCTGACGGTGCTCGAGATGGAGGGCCTGCGCGTCGAGCGCATCCAGGTGACGCGCTTCGGCCCGGCGCCGGGACAGGCGGTGTCGTCATGAGCGCGGGCTGGACCGACAACGGCCTGCTGGTGGCCGGCGCCGGCGTGGCCTGCGTGCTGGCCACGGCGTTCTTTGCCGGCGTCGAGACCGGGCTGATGAGCGTCAGCCGCGTGCGCCTGCGCCGCTCGGCGGCGGGCGACACGCCGCGCGGGCGGCGCCTGCGGGCCCTGCTGCGCGACCTCGAGGACCCGGTGTTGACCTGCCTGGTGGGCGTCAACCTGGTCGGCGTCGCGTTGAGCGCGCTGATGACCGTCGCGCTGACTTCGCGCTTCGGAGACGCGGGCGAGGGGCTGGCCGTGGCGATCGTCTCGGTCGTCGTGCTCGTCTTCGGCGAGATCCTGCCCAAGGTGGCCTTCCGCGAGTGGCCCGAGCGCCTGACGCTGGCCAGCCTGCCCGTCTTCATGGCCGTGATGGTTGCGCTGTGGCCGCTGCGCATGGTCCTGCGCGGCTACCGGCGCCTGCTGCAGCGGCTGGTGCCGGCGTCGGGTCACAG
>CAINDZ010000269.1 GCA_903847545.1 uncultured bacterium
CGACTAGTCGCGGCCGAACAGCGCCAGCGCATCGACCCAGAGGTGCCAGCCGTCACGGGTGACATCCGGCAGTCCCCGTGCCTGCGGCACCTTTGCCTTGTCATAGCGGAACCCGCCGTAGCGCCCCGCCTGCAGGCCGAGCCCCCAGCCCGACGTGTCGCCATCGATGTCGCCGTAGGCGGCCGTGACGTGGCCCCCGCGGATGTGCGCGATGTTCAGCAGCGAGATCTCGTAGCCGTAGCCGTCCTCGTCGAACACCCCGGACTTGTCGCGCTCGTAGACGTAGGCGTCGCCGTCCCAGACGTAGCCGGGCGACTGCGCGTGGTCCGTGTATGTGACCGCCAGCAGCGGCGACAACGTGTCGACGATCAGGGCCGACGCCGCGGGCGCGAACGCCGGGCCTGCCTGCACCTCGGCGTGGACGGCCCAGCCAGCGAGGTACGTGGTGGGCGCCGGGTCGGTCTGGTCGACGTCGACATGCATGATCATCTCGTCGGTGCCGTTCAGCTTCGAGCGGCCGTAGGCGGCCTCCACCAGCAGGCCGACCTTCGCCTCGTCGGCACCCGCCGAGCGCTCGAGCGTGTTGACCGGGGTCACGCGCGCGACCCAGCCCCAGTCGCGCATGGTGGCCTCGCCAATGGCGGAACTGCCGCCGCCCTGGATGATGTCGCTGCCCGCGAGCTGGTCCTGGAAATCCTTCCACACCATGCCGCCCGCCACGTCGAACCAGTCGCCGATGTCGGCCACGCGCAACAGGCGCATCGCCTCGGCCGCGCTGACGCCGACGCCCCAGGCCTGCGACTTCATCCACGACTGGAAGCTCCCGGTCGGGTTGCCGTTCTCGTCGGTGCCCTGCTGCGTGCCCATGTCCAGGACGACCTGGTCCATGGGGCCCTTCGCGTAGAGCAGCCCCACGCCGTACGCGCCGAGGGTGAGCTCCTTCTTGTCGAGGAAGATGTCGTCGGCCAGGCCGGCCGCGAGTTGCGAGTGCATGGTGCCGTAGCGCACGCCGGGACGGAAGGCCAGCATGGCGGGGTTGGCCCAGACGTTGGCATCGCCGCCCCAGACCGCGGCAACGCCGCCCTCGCCCATGCCGGCGGCGCGCGCCGAGGTGTTGAACTGGAGTGAGAAGGCGCCGGCGCCCATGCCGGCAGCGGCCAGGGCCGCCGACGACAGCAGGCTTGTCAACAGCACGGTGGACAGGAACAGCATGCGGGTCTTCATGTTGGCTCTCCCATTCGGCGATACGGGGTCCGGGATGCGCTGCCCGGGACGAGGCTATCGTAATAATCGACGTCAATCAAGATAATGCGCCACCCGCTGGCGAAAGCCCCGCCCCGCCCTCATCTTGGGACGCACAAGACCGGAACCCTGCAGCCTGTTGACGGTGGTGCCCATGCTGTCGAGCCATCATCCCCTGCACGACATCGCCCTGAGGGTCGAGGCCGGCGCGCGCCTGTCCGAGGAGGACGGGCTGCGCCTGGCGGCCAGCGACGACCTGCCCGCGCTCGGGATGCTGGCGCACCATGTGCGCGAGCGCATGCACGGCGACGCGGTGTACTACAACGTGAACCGGCACATCAACCCGACGAACGTGTGCTACGTGGGCTGCGAGTTGTGCGCGTACGCCGACGATCCCAACGCGCCGGGCACGTGGTCGTACTCGCCCGAGCAGTGCGTGGAGATGGCGCGGCGCGACTGGTCGCCGGACGTGTCCGAGTTCCACATCGTCGGCGGGCTGCACCCGCGGTGGAAGTTCGAGGTGTACGTCGATATTTTGCGGGCGCTGAAGACGGCGTTCCCGTCGGTGCACCTGAAGGCGTTCACGATGGTCGAGATCGACTTCCTGGCCAAGCTGGCGAAGAAGTCGGTGCCCGAGACGATCGGCATCCTGCGCGAGGCCGGGCTGGACAGCTGCCCGGGCGGCGGCGCGGAGATCTTCCATCCGGAGATCCGCGAGCAGATCGCCTCGAAGAAGATGAGCAGCGAGCGCTGGCTCGAGGTGGCGGGCATCGTCCATGAGCTCGGATTGAAGTCG
>CAINDZ010000270.1 GCA_903847545.1 uncultured bacterium
CGGTCACCGCGCTGGGCGTGCAGGGCGGCAACGTGTACGCCTCGGGTGCCTTCACCGCGGCGGGCGGCGTCAGCGCCAGCCGCATCGCGCGCTGGGACGGCACTGCGTGGTTTGCCATGGGCAGCGGCCTGAACAATGCGGCGCGCGCGTTCGCCGTCATGGGCGGCCAACTGTATGTCGGCGGCTCGTTCACCACGGCCGGCGGCCTTTCCGCTCCCTGCCTGGCGCGCTGGGACGGCGCCGCGTGGTCGGCCGTCGGCGACGGGCTGACGGGCACCGGGTCGGTCAGCGTGGACGCGCTGGCGGTGCAGGACGACGGCGCGGGCGGCGAGAGCCTGCTGGTCGGCGGCGTGTTCCGGGCAGGCGGCACCGTGACGGTGCGCAACATCATCCGCTGGGATGGCGCGGCGTGGCAGGCGCTGGGCGCCGGGATGGCGCCGGACAACACGGTGTGGGAGATCGCGGCCGGCCTCGACGCGCAGGGCGGCAAGGTCATCTATGCCGGCGGACTGTTCCTGCAGGCCGGCGGCGCGCCCGCGACCTACATCGCGGCCTGGGATGTCGACGCCGGCGCCTGGAAGACGCTCGGCGCGGGGGTGAACGGCGAGGTGCGCACGGTCGTCGCCAACGGCACGGACCTGTACGTGGGCGGGATCTTCACCACCGCCGGCGGCATCTACAACACGGCCTACAACGTCGCGCGCTGGAACGGCACGACGTGGTCGCCCCTCGGCAGCGGCACCAACGGCCAGGTCGAGATCCTGAAGCTCGTCCCGAACGGCGCGGGCGGGCACGACCTGTATGCGGGCGGCGCCTTCACGACGGCGGGCGGCGTGACCGTCAACCGGATCGCCAAGTGGAACGGCACGACCTGGTCGGCGTTGGGCACCGGCTGCAACAGCTTCGTCGAGTCGCTCGCGTACGCCGACAACGGCGCCGGCGGCCTCGACATCTACGCCGGCGGGCAGTTCACGACGGCCGGCGGCGTGGCCGCCGCAAGCATCGCGAAATGGGACGGCTCGACGTGGTCGGCCGTCGGCGGCGGCTTGACGCTGACGGGCACCACCGCGAAATGCGAGGAACTCCGCGTCGTCCGGTCGGGCGCCGGGGGCCTGTTGATGTACGTGGGAGGGTCCTTCACTGCGGCCGGCGGGCAGTCCATCCAGAACCTCGCGGCCTGGGATGGGACGAGCTGGGCGGCCCTGGGCAGCGGCGTCGACGCCCCGGTCTTCGGCCTGGACATGAAGGACGGCGTGCTCTACGTGGCGGGCGCCTTCGCGACCGCCGGCGGCGTGGCGACCAACGGCTGCGCCACCTGGGACGGCGCCAACTGGGCCGCCATACCGGGCAATGTCACGACCCGTGCGAACATGCTCCTGGTCGACGGCAGCGACTTGTACATCGCCGGCGTCAACGACCTGACCCGCTGCCACACCTCGCTGAACTTCGCGCGCTACACGTTGCCGTCGACGTCGGGCGTGGGCAGCCCCGAAGTGCCTGCGGCCGCGGGCGCCCTTGCGCAGAACGCGCCGAACCCGTTCAACCCGCAGACCGAGATCGCCTTCCGGCTCGATCGTGACGCGCACGCGGTGCTGCGCGTGTTCGACGCGCGCGGCCGCGCGGTCGCCACGCTGGTCGAGGGCGCGCTGGCGGCAGGCGACCACGCCGTGCGCTTCGACGGCAAGGGCCTGGCCAGCGGTCTGTACGTTTACCGGCTCGAGATCGACGGCGTGCCGCAGGCGCGCAAGATGATGCTCGTGCGGTAGGGACCGACAGGAAGTGCCGGGAAGGGAGCCATCGTCCCGATGCGGAGCCAAGCCAGGCAGAATCTCTTCAACAGCGTCGTTCTCGCCGCGTTCCTGGCCGGCTGCGCCCTGAAGTTCGGGGCGCGGGGGGCGCTGCGCGGCAGCGCCTACGATGTGCTGCTGGTGCTGGTGCTGGCCTCGGCGACATTCAGCGCGCGCCATGCGCGCCTGCTGAAGGCCGGCGCGGGCTGCGGTGACGCCGGCGAGTGGCGCCGGCGCCAGGCCCGGCTGAACCGCTCCAGCGTGGCGGCGTGGGCGGCCATCGCCGTGGGCGCCGAGGGGTTGCAGGGGGTGCTGAGCCTGGCAACGGGTCGCGACGTCCTGGGCCGGTTTGATCCGTACGACCTGGCATGTTACGCGGCGGGCGCCGTCCTTTCGCTGCTCATCAACCGCTTGCTCTACCGGGACATCGCCGCGGCGACGACTCCCTGACCGTTCGTGCCCTCATCAGGCTGCGCCGCCGGGTCGGTCGGTGTGGTACGCTTGTGGGAGGGCCCCGGCACCTGTCGGCGGCGGGTCGGTGCGGTTCAGTGGTCGTGCGGGGGGAGCGGGCATGGGCAAGCGGCAGGTTTCGGTCCTGTGCGGGGTGCTGGCGGTCATCGTCTTCGCGGCGGCGGGCCTCGCCTCGTCGGCGCCGGCGCCCGAACCCACTGCGGAGCTGTCACGCGAACTGCGCGGCCATGGCCAGGGTCACGGTCATCCGGACGGTGGCGTCGACCGGGATCCCTCGACCGGTCCCTTCGGCCTGGCGTGGCGGTCGGGCAGCGTGTTTCCGGGCACGGCCTGCCTGGCGGTCGGCGACATCGACAGCAACGGCCTGCAGGACTTCGTGGTGCAGGACCTGACCGCCACCACCGGCGAGATGGTCGTGATGGAGGATGACCGCGAAGGCGGGTACCACGAGGTGGCGCGCACGTCGGGCGCTCGCGCCCGGCGCGTCATGGCCTGCGCCACCGGTGACACGGACGGCGACCTGCTGCCCGAGATCGTGGTCAGCTACTACGGCAACCAGAACATGGCCGTCTTCGAATGGTCGCCGTCGGCGAAAAAGTACGTGCTGGTCAACGAGTGGTACATCACGCTTGGGCACACGGGCGAGATCGCGACCGACGTCTTCATCGCCGACACGAACAGCAACGGCCGGCAGGAGATCGTCCTCCTGTTCGATACGCCGGCCCCGCCCAACGGCACCAGCTCCGGCACGCTCATCATGCTCCGCGAGCACGTCGGCACCAGCGGCGTCCATGCCTACAACCAAGTGTTCCGCGCGATGACAGGCACGCCGTTCGCCCAGGGCGCCGCGCTGGGCGACGTGGACCACGACGGCCATCCGGACCTGGTCCTGGGCGCGGCCAACTACTCGTGGGACATCTGGCGCTACGAGTACGACCCGGCCGCCGCCACGTGGCTGCAGAAGAAGTTCACGTGCAGCGACCGCATCCTGGGCAGCGGGCCGCGGGTCGTCGACCTGAACCACGACGGACTCGTCGAGCTGCTCTACATGACGAAGTGGTCGCACCTGCATCCCGCCGTGGCCCTGGTGCAGGCGACAGGCGACGATGCGTTCCGGATGGCGCTGAGGACGCCCGACATCCTGACCATCACCGTACTCAAGGACCTGGCCGCGTCGCCCGCGTTGCCGCAGGCGCGCCAGCCCGGCGCCGTGGCGGTGCGCGAATGGGCGGGCAAGGTCACCGTCTGGCAGGTGCCGCGCGACCTCAGCCGGTTCGACCTGGTGGACCAATTCACCATCGAGGCCCCGTACAACTGGCACGACTTCGAGCTCGCCGTCGGCCCTCGCCACCGCGGCCGCACGCTGCTGACGTGCGGCGACAACGGCGTGGCGGCCTATCGGCAGGGGCTGGCCGACAGCGTCGGCGGGGTGGGCGCGCAATTGCCCGCGCCGGCGCCCCTGGCCGCGGTCGACCCCGGCCTGCAGGTGGCGCCCAACCCGTTCAACCCGCGCACGGCCGTCAGCTTCACGCTGGCGCAGGCGGGGCCGGCGCGCGTCGAGGTCTTCGACGTGCGCGGCCGGCGGTGGTCCCTGCTGGCCGACGAAACGTTCGGGGCCGGCGGGCACACCCTTGTCTGGGAAGGACAGGCGTCCGACGGGACGGCCGCGCCCTCGGGCACCTATTTCTTCCGCGTGGCGGCCGGCGGGACCACCCGGATCGCGAAGGCGGTGTTGCTGCGGTAGGCGCGATATTTCTCCCCGCCGGCCGGGTCGCGTGGTAAAATGGAGCGTTCCCGTGGACAATCGCCACGCCCGGCCGCAAGGGAGCCGATCATGCGCCAAGCCGTCCGTCTGACCTGTCTGTCCGTCGCGCTTGTCGGGGCGTTCTTCTGTCCGGCCGCCGCCAGCGGGGTTGCCAGCCATTTCGATGCGGACAACGAGGGCTGGCAGGTCGTAGACTACCCGTTCCGCAGCCAGGCCATCGGTGCGCGCACGATGTCGCCGCTGGCCTTCGACGGCGCCGAGGGCCTGCCCGCCGGCAGCGTGCGCGTGGGCGACGTGTTCGGCGAGACGGGCATTGCCGCGCCGGCCGCGTTCCTGGGCGACATGAGCGCCTACTATGGCGGCTCGCTGGCCTGGGACATCCTCATCCGCTACTCTGACGGCGTGACGTACCCGGCGCTGGTGCTGTCGGGCGCGACGATGTCGCTGTACTGGGATGCGCCCGCGCCGGTGCTGGGCGCCTGGACGCACGTGTCGGCGCCGCTTGTCGAGTCGGGCTGGAAGGTGGGCGGCACGCAGGTCGACGCGACGCGGACCGACATGCTCGCCGTGCTTGAGTCGCTGTCCGGCATCTATATCTACACCGAGTGGCGGACCGGGCCCGACGACACCAGCGTCGACAACATCGTGCTGACGAGCGGGACCACGTCGGCCGCCACGCCGCCGGCGCCGCAGCCGTCGCTCGTCGCGTTCCCGAACCCGTTCAACCCGCATTGCACGCTGCGCTTCGAGTTGCCCGCCGCGGGTCCGGCGCGCCTGGCCGTGTTCGATGTCGCCGGCCGCCTGGTGCGCGTGCTGGCCGAGGCCGACCTCGCGGCCGGCCCGGCCGCGTTCCCGTGGGACGGCCGCGATGACCAGGGCAACAACGTGGGCTCGGGCACGTATCTGGCGCGGTTGGAGGCGGGCGGCGCGGTGATCGTCACGCCGCTGCAGCTGGTGCGCTGAGCCGGGGGGCTGTTCGCCGGTTCGCCGATCATGTAGGATGCGCCCATCGGCCGCGCCCGCAACGCCCGCGGGCCGGCGCCCATGGCCTTTCCGGGGGGAGGGATCGTCCCATGCGTATCCATGCACGGTCATCCGTTGCCATCCTGGCTCTCGCCGTCCTGGTGTCCGCCGTGGCCCTGTGGCCCACCGGCGCACTGGCCGTGGCCGACCCGGCCACGGACTCGATGGGGATCTATTTCGACGCCGCCGCCAACGTCAACTGCACCGCGGCGGGGCTATTCCAGCCGCTCACGGCCTACCTGGTGCTGGCCAACCCTTCGGCCGCCATCGACGGCTACGCCTGTACGGTGACGCGCACCGGCGCCGCGCACACGGTCCAGGGCGATATCGGCAGCGGTGCGGACAGCGACGCCTCGGCGAACGGCTACGTCGTGTCGGGCTTCTCGGGGGCCATCACGGGGGGCAGCCTGGTCCTGCGCACGCAGACCCTCATGCTGATGGGCTCGGGCGCGCTCAACTTCCTGGTCGGGCCGCCGGGTGGCCCGGTGATCCTGCCGAACGACCTGCCGCTCGTGCACCGCGATGGCGCGTGGGTGCGCTGCGGCGTCGCCTCGGGTAACGTGTCGGCGCCCGTGGCCACCATCAACGGCGCCTGCCCGGTGCCGGAAGAGGGCGCCACCTTCGGCGCGCTGAAGGCGCTGTTCCGCTGACCTGACGGACGCACAAAGAAGGAGCTTTCGTGACCTGGGTCGAGATCCTCGGCTACGTCGCCTCGACGCTTGTGGCCGTGTCGCTGATGATGAGTTCGTTGGCGCGGCTGCGCGCGCTGAACCTGCTGGGCGCATCGCTGTTCGCCGCATACGGCTGGTTCGTCGGCGCGTACCCGGTGCTGGTCGTCAACGGCTTCATCGCCATCGTGAACGTGGTCTACCTGGCGAAGATGCAGCCGGGCCGCAGCGAGGCGTTCGACCTGCTGGCCATCCGCCGGCTGGACAACCGCTACC
>CAINDZ010000271.1 GCA_903847545.1 uncultured bacterium
AGGCGCCGTTTCGGCGGCTGGAGGCCGGCATTCGGGGGGTGGATTGACGGGCCGGGGCGCAGCGTGCCACAATCGAGGGGTGGCGGGGGCGCGATCCTCGGGCGGTTGGGGGAGAATGGGCGGTTGATTTTCTTATCCGCAAAAAGCATATCGCAAGACAATATTCATTGAACAAAATGCGTCCCCGCGCTAAAATCAGATCGATTCAATAGCCAAACCCGGTCCCAGCAACGCGCCGCCACACCTCCGGGAGCCTGCATGCGCATCCTCCGCCTGCTCTCTATCCTGTTGTCTTGCATCATGTTGTGCGCAGCGGGGCCGGCCTTCCCGGGCCAGGATCCCGACGGGGCGCGGCCAGCCCCTGCGGGCATCGCGGGCGCGGGCGCGAAGGCTGCCGCCGACGCCTGCGCCGACGGCTGGGATGACCGCTACTTCCTGCGCGGGGTCACCTACCCGGGCTTCATCGCCCAGGTGCGCGCGATCGCGACCGCCGGCGACGTGACCTACCTGGGCGGCGACTTCAGCCTGGCCGGCTCGGCCGTGCTGCCGGGCTCGGGCTCGGTGGCGCGGTGGGACGCCGCCGGCTGGTCCGGGTTGGGCGACGGCGTCAGCGGCGGCGCGGTCAAGGCGCTGCTGGTGAAGGGGACCGACCTCTACGCCGGCGGCGGTTTCACGACCGCCGGTGGATTGGCCTCGCGCGGCATCGCCCGCTGGGACGGCGCCGCGTGGCAGGCGCTGGCCGGCGGCACGGCCAACGGCGAGGTGCTGGCCCTGGCGACCGACGGCACCTACGTCTATGCCGGCGGCAACTTCACGACGATCGGCGGCGTGGCGGCTCCTTACGTCGCGCGCTGGGACGGCGCGGCGTGGTCGGCGCTGCCGGGCGGGCCGGACGGCGCCGTGCACGCGCTGGCCTGGGACGGCGCGAGCCTGTACGCCGGCGGCCGCTTCAACAACGCGGGCGGCGGCGCGGCAAGCAACATCGCGCGCTGGGACGGCGCCGCGTGGTCGCCGCTGGCCGGCGGTCTGACCGCGACCTCGGGCGTGGCCTGGTGCTACAGCCTGGTGGCCGACGGCGGCGTCCTCTACGCCGGGGGCAGCTTCACGCGCGCGAACGGGCTGTCGGCGTTCTACGTGGCGCAGTGGGACGGGTCCGCCTGGGCCGCGGTGGGCGGCGGCGTCAACGGCGCGGTACTGGCACTGGCGATGAGCAATGGCCAGCTCCATGCCGGCGGCAACTTCACGCTCGCCGAGGGCGTGTCGCGCGCCCGCGTGGCGCGCTGGGATGGAGCCGCGTGGCAGGCGCTGGGCACCGGCATCACCGCCAACACCTACGGCACCGCCACGGTGTCGGCGCTGGCGGGCCGCGTCAGCGGCGGCCAGCCCGAGGTGCTGTGCGGCGGCGCCTTCACCACGGCCGGCGGCGCGAGCGTCCTGCACGTGGCGCGCTGGGACGGCGCGGCCTGGGGCGCGCTCGATGCCGGCCTCGCGCCGGACAACCGCGTGATGTCGCTGGCCAGGGGCGTCAACGCCGCCGGCGACACGCTGGTCTACGCCGGCGGCTACTTCCGCGCCGCGGGCGGCACGGCCGCGAACTACGTGGCGGCGTGGGACGAGGCGGCCGGCCTGTGGCGCGCGCTGGGCACGGGCACCGGCGGCACGGTGCGCGCGGTCGTGGCCGACGGCACCGACCTCTACGTCGGCGGCACGTTCAGCACGGCGGGCGGCGTGACCTTCACCAACAACGTGGCCAGGTGGAACGGCACGACGTGGTCGAAGCTGGGCAACGGCACCGGCGGCACCGTCGAATGCCTCGCGCTGGCGCCCAACGGCTCGGGCGGCAAGGACGTCTACGTGGGTGGCAATTTCGCCAACATCCACAGCACGGCGACCTACGTCTACAACATCGCGCGCTGGGACGGCGCCGCCTGGAGCGCGCTGGGCTCGGGCACCAACGGCGCCGTCGAGCAGGTCGTGCCGGTGGCCAACGGCAGCGGCGGGTACGACATCTACATCGCCGGGCAGTTCACGACCGCGGGCGGCGTGACGGTCAACCGCATCGCGCGGTGGGACGGCGTTGCCTGGCACGGCGTCGGCGGCGGCATGGCCGGCGACGGCCTGGGCTACTACACCGGCACCATCGACGAGCTCATCGCCGTGCCCGACGGCTCGGGCGGCACGCACCTCTACGCCGGCGGCTTCTTCACCACCGCCGGCGGGCAGCCGATCGTCGGGCTCGCGCGGTGGGACGGCAGCGCCTGGTCGCAGGTCGGCGGCGGCGTCAACGGCGCCGTCAACGCGCTCGAGTACCGCGACGGGCGCCTCTACGTGGGCGGCACGTTCACGACGGCCGGCGGCCAGCCGGCGCAGAACCTGGCCGTGTGGGACGGCGCGGCGTGGTCCGCGCTCGACGGCGGCGTGAACGGGGCCGTCGACGCGATCCTGCACGTGGGGCCGGTGATGCACCTGGCCGGCCTCGGGTCCGTCGCCGGCTGCACGCCGTCGCTGTACCTGGCGCGCCACGAGGCGGCCACCTCCGCGGTCGGTGATGCGGCAGCGTTGCCGCGCGCGGTCGTGACGACAGCCGGCAACCGGCCCAACCCCTTCAACCCCCGCACGGCGATCGCCTTCACGCTGGCTCGCGACGCGCGCGCCACGGTGGAGGTCTTCGACGCGCGCGGCCGTCGCATCGCGACGCTGCTCGACGGCGACCTGGCCGCCGGCGACCACGTGGTCGAGTTCACCCCGCGCGACGCGCCGAGCGGGCTGTACTTCTGCCGGGTGGAGGCGGGCGGCGACACGAAGGTCGTGAAGATGACGCTGCTGCGCTGAGCGAGCGCGGCGCCGCCCCGCGGTTCCTGAACGAAGACCGGCCGGGCCCCGCGCAGGACCCGGCCGGTCGCGTGACGGCTGCGCGCGGCCCTAGGGCAGCGGCTTGCCGTCGGCGTCGACGATGGTCGGCACGGGGAAGCCCTCGGCCGCCAGCTGCGGCAGCACCTCGGCCTTGTCGCCCACGAGCACGACCAGCAGCTCGTCCCAGCGGTACAGCCCCGAACCGGCCAGCGCGTTGACGCCGGCCAGGTCGATGCCCGCCACCTGCGCCAGATCCTGGCGCACCGCGTCGGCCGGCCGGCCGTTGCGCAGCAGCCCGGCCACCAGGTCGGCCGCCGCGGCCGTGGTGTCGCCGGACGTCTCGAGGTCGAAGCGCACCGTGCGCACGGCCTTCTCCAGTTCCTCGGTCGTCACGTTGCCGGAGGCCAGCCCGGTGAACTCGTTGCGGAACTCGCGCAGCGCGGGCCCGGTCACTTTCGTCTGCACCGAGCTGCCCGCGGTCAGCAGCCACTGGCCGGCGTCGTCGGCGAAGCCCGAGCGCGCGCCGTAGGAGAAGCCGTTCTTCTCACGGATGTTCTGGTTCAGGCGGCTGGTGAACGAGGCGCCGAAGAGCGTGTTCACGCACTGCCGCCTGGCGCGGTCGGCGCCGTCGGGCGCGGCCACCGGGCGCCAGATCGCGATCACCGTCTGCGGCGCGCCCGGCCGGTCGACCAGCAGCAGGCCAGGCTTCGGCGCCGTGACCGGGGCCAGGGGCGCGGGCGCAGCGGCCTCGCCGCCCTTCCAGCCGGCCAGCGCCTTGTCGAGCGCGGCCTTGACCTGCTCGGGCGTGAAGTCGCCGGCGAAGGCGAACGTGGCGCGCGCGGGGGCGAACAGCCGCGGCGCCGCCGCGACGACGTCCTGGCGCGTCAGCTTCGCCACCGTGGCCTCGTGGCCGTCGCCGGGGCGGCCGCGGGGGTCGGCGGCGCCGAAGAGGGCCGCGCGGCCGACGACCTGCGCCACGCGGTTGGCGTTCTCGCCGCCGGC
>CAINDZ010000272.1 GCA_903847545.1 uncultured bacterium
ATGCGCAAGGACCTGGTGCTGCGCGAGCTGGCGGCGCACGACCTGCGCATCGAGGACCTGGACGCGGTCTCGGGACGCGGCGGCCTGCTGCAGCCCATCCCGCACGGGACCTACGCCGTCAACGACCGCATGCGCGACGACCTGCTTAACGGGCGCGGCCCCGACCACGCCTCGAACCTGGGCGCGCTGATCGCTCGCGAGCTGGTCGAGGGCACCGGCAAGCCGGCCTTCATCGTCGACCCGGTGGTGGTCGACGAGGCGCCCGAGCGGGTGCGGATCACCGGCATGAAGGCGATCCGGCGCAAGGTCATCAGCCACGCGCTGAACCAGATCGCGACGGCCCGCCGCTATGCGCGCGAGAACGAGACCTTCTACGAGTACCTGAACCTGATCGTCTGCCACATGGGCGGCGGCATCACGGTGGGCGCCCACGCGAAGGGGCGGTACATCGACGTGAACAACGGGCTCGACGGCGAGGGTCCGTTCAGCCCGCAGCGCTCGGGCGGCGAGCCCACCGGCGACCTGATCCGCCTGTGCTTCAGCGGCCGCTACACGCAGGACGAGCTGCTGAAGCTGAACAAGGGGCGCGGCGGCCTCATCGACCTGCTGGGCACGGCCGACTTCCGCGAGGTGGAGCGGCGCCTGGACGCCGGCGACAAGGCGGCGCGCGACGTCTACGAGGCGATGATCTACCAGATCGCCAAGGCCATCACCGGGCTGCTGCCGGCCTTCGACGGCGAGCCCGTCGACCGCGTGCTGCTGACCGGCGGCATGGCGCGCAGCGAGCGCCTGGTGGCCGACGTCACGAAGGCCGTGGCGGCGCTGGGCTGCGGCGTGTCGGCCTATCCCGGCGAGAACGAGATGCAGGCGCTGGTGCGCGGCGCGCTGCGCGTGCTGCGCGGGCGCGAGACGGCGCAGGAGTACGACCCCCGGACGGAGGCGAACGCATGACGGCGATCACGAGGCTGGACGACCTGCTGGACGGGCTGCGCGGCGCGCCGCCGAAGCGGTTGGCCGTGGCCGCGGGCCACGACCCGCACACGCTCGAGGCGTCGATGAAGGCCGCGAGCCTGGGCATCGCGCAGGTGACGCTGGTGGCCGACGCGCGGCGGCTGGCCGACATGGCCCGCGAGCTGGGCCCCCTGCCGGCGGGCGTCACCGTGGTCGACGAGCCCGACCCGCTGGCGGCGGCGAAGAAGGCCGTGGCGATGGTGCGCGGTGGCCTGGCTGACGTCCTGATGAAGGGCCTGGTGCCGACCAGCGACTACATGAAGTGCATCCTCGATCGCGAGACGGGGCTGCTGCCGCCGGGCCGCGTGCTGTCGCACGTGACGGTGCTGGAGATGCCGGCCCTGCCGCGGTTGCTGTTCGTGGCCGACGTGGCCATCATCCCGCTGCCGGACGTGCCGACCAAGCTGCAGCTCATCGAGTACTGCCTGCACGCGGCGCGCAGCTTCGGCATCGCGCGGCCGCGCGTGGCGCTGGTGGCGGCCAGCGAGAAGGTCAGCCCGAAGATGCCGGCCACCGTCGAGGCCGACGAGATCCGCAAGCTGGCGGCCGACGGCCGCTTCGGCGACGCGATCATCGACGGGCCGCTGGCGCTGGACGTGGCACTGTCGGCCGAGGCGTGCCGCATCAAGGAACTGGACTCGCCCGTGGGCGGCCACGCCGACGTGCTGGTGTTCCCGAACATCGAGGCGGGCAACGTCTTCTACAAGGCGACGACGCACCTGGCCGGCGCCCGCGTGGCGGCCGCCGTCGTGGGCACCACCGCGCCGTGCGTGCTGACCAGCCGCGCCGACGACGAGGAATCGAAGCTGTTCTCCATCGCGCTGGGCTGCCGGCTGGCGGGCTGATCCGCCCCGGCGTACATGCGCGCTGCCCGAAAGGATGCCGTCATGGCCAACCCGAACGACAAGCCGACCACGCACGACAACCTGAAGGAAGCCTTCGCCGGCGAGAGCCAGGCGTTCCAGAAGTACACCTCGTTCGCCGAGGTGGCCGAGAAGGAGGGCCGCCCGAACATCGCGCGGCTGTTCCGCACCACGGCGCAGGCCGAGCGCATCCACGCCGCGGGCCACTTCGCGGCTCTCGACGGCGTCGGCGGCACGGTGGACAACCTGCGCGCGGCCATCGGCGGCGAGACCTACGAGTTCGAGACGATGTACCCGCCGATGCTGGCGCAGGCGCAGGCCGAGGGCCACCGGGCCGCCCGCATGTTCCGCTTCGCCGTCGAGGCCGAGCGCGTGCACGCCGAGCTTTACGCCCGCGCGCTGGAGGCCGCGACGCGCGGCGAGGACCTGGCCGAGGAGAAGTTCTACCTGTGCCCCGTGTGCGGGCACATCGAGTTCGGCGCGCCGCCCGCCAAGTGCCCGATCTGCGGCGCGGCGGCGGCGAAGTTCGTGCAGGTCTGACCGGTCGGTCGGATATCCGGGAAAAACAACCGGCCGCGCCCCTGCAGGCGCGGCCGGTTGCGTTGAGCGCAGTGTGGGCACTGCGGGCGTGGCCGGCGCGGGCCGGGCACGTGGAGCGCCCCTACTTGGGCCCGTACCCTTCCTTGTAGCGCAGGATCCTGGCCGGGCAGCCGGCCACGATCGCGCCGTCGGGCACGTCCTTGGTGACGACGGCGCCGGCGCCGACGACGGCGTTCTTGCCGACGCGGACGGGCAGGATCGTCGAGTTCGAGCCGAGGCTGGCGCCGTCCTCGATGCGTGTGGCCAGCCACTTTTCCTTCTCGGGCTGGGGCGGCATCGTGTCGTTGATGAACATGACGCCGTGGCCGACGAAGACGTCGTTGCCGATGGTCACCAGTTCGCAGATGAAGGTGTGGCTCTGCACGCGGGTGCGGTCGCCGATCGTGACGCCCGCCTGGACCTCGACGAACGTGCCGATCATGCTGTCGCGGCCGACCTTGCAGCCGTACATGTTGACGAAATTCCAGACCTTCGTGCCCTCGCCGATCTCGCAGTCGCGGATCAGCTGCTTGTCGTTCACCGGGTAGCTCATGGCGCGTCCTGTTCTGTTGGAGGCGAGCGGGGCCGCCGCTGCGGCGGGGCGACAATAATACACCGGGGCGGGGGCGTCCACCGCCGGCCGCGACCGGGAAACCGGATCCCGCCCGTCCCGGGGCGCCCCAGCCGGGCGTTGCGCTTCCGGGCGCGATAGCGGATGCTGTCGGGCAGGGAGGTGGATGTCATGAAGTGCCCGGCCTGCCGCGTGCCCATGTACGTGGTCGAGCACCAGCAGATCGAGCTGGACCTGTGCGGCGCCTGCGAGGGCGCCTGGTTCGACGGCGGCGAACTGGCCCTCCTGCTGGGGGACCGGCGCCCCCTGGACGCCGTCCCGGCGGCGACCGACGAGGCGACCCGCCCCTGTCCCCTGTGCGACAAGCCCATGGACAAGGTGAATATCGGCCCGGGGCGCCGGGTACTGGTGGACCGCTGCCCGCGGGGCTGCGGCCTGTGGTTTGATGGCGCGGAAGTGGCGGCACTGGCCGCCGACCTGGACGAGGCCGGCTGGGCGCTGCCCGCGGCCGTGCAAGGATTCCTCCGGGAGATGTTCCCGGCGAAAGGTGGCAAGTGATGGCTGCTCTGTTCCTGGTTCCCCTGGTGGTGCTCGCGGTCGTGGTGATGTGGGTCATCGGCGTCTACAACGGCCTGGTGGGGTCGCGCAACCGCGTCAAGGAGGCCTGGGCGCAGGTCGACGTGCAGCTCAAGCGTCGCTTCGACCTGATCCCGAACCTGATCGAGACGGTCAAGGGCTACATGCAGCACGAGCGCGGCACGCTCGAGGCCGTCACCGCGGCGCGCGCCGCCGTGGCCGGCGCCGGCTCGCAGGCGCAGCGCGTCGAGGCCGAGGCGGGCCTGTCGGCGGCCCTCGGCCGCCTGTTCGCGGTGTCCGAGGCGTATCCCGACCTGAAGGCCAGCACGAACTTCGCGAGCCTGCAGGAGGAACTGGCCAGCACCGAGAACAAGATCGGGTTCGCGCGCCAGTTCTACAACGAGACGGTCATGAACCTGAACAACAAGGTGCAGATGTTCCCCGGGAACGTCATCGCCGGCATGTTCCACTTCACGACCGAGACGTTCTTCGAGGTGAAGGACGAGGTCCAGCGCGAGGCCCCGAAGGTCTCCTTCAACTAAGTCTCCTTCCGCCGGGGGCGCGCAGGCCATGTGGGAACAGATCGCCGCCAACCGCCGCAAGTCGGTCCTGCTGGTGGTGTCGGCGGCGCTGCTGCTGGGCGCCCTCGGCTGGGCGCTGGGCGTCAACTTCCTGGGCCGGAACGGCGGCGTGCCGGGCGTGGCCTTGGCGCTGGTGGTCTGGCTCGTGATGACGCTGACTGCATGGTTCCAGGGCGACAGCATCATGCTGTCGGTGGCCGGCGCGCACCGCGTGCAGAAGGAAGACCTCCCGCAGCTGTTCAACATCGTCGAGGAGATGACGCTGGCGGCCGGCTTGCCGAGGATGCCGGCCGTCTACGTCATCGACGACCCCGCCCCCAACGCGTTCGCCACCGGGCGGCGCCCCGAGAACGCGGCGATCGCCGTGACCAGCGGCCTGCTGCGCACGCTCGACCGCGACGAGCTGCAGGGCGTCGTCGCGCACGAGATGGCGCACATCCGCAACCGCGACATCCAGCTGATGCTGTTCGCCGGCGTGCTGGCCGGCGCCATCGTCATCCTGGCCGAGGGCGGCCTGCGCGGCATGTGGCTGGGCGGCGGTCGCAGCCGGTCGCGGCGCGACGGCGGCTCGGACGGCTCGGGCATCGTGGCGCTGCTGGCCGTGGTGCTGATGATCCTGGCGCCGATCCTGGCGCAGCTGATCTACTTCGCGGTGTCGCGCAAGCGGGAGTACCTGGCCGACGCCTCCGGCGCCTCGTTCACGCGCTACCCGGAGGGGCTGGCCTCGGCGCTGGAGAAGATCAGCCGCGCGCCGCAGCGGCTGGGCGGCGCCACGAGCGCGACCGCGCCCATGTACATCATCAACCCGCTCAAGCGCGCGGGCGAGATGGCGGCCAACGCCACGAGCACGCACCCGCCCATCGACGAGCGCGTGCGCATCCTGCGCGCGATGGGCGGCGGCGGGCTGGCGGACTACGAGCGCAGCTTCCGCGAGGTGACCCGCGGCGGCGGCGTCATCCCGAAGTCGGCGCTGAAGGGCGAGCCGGCGGCCGCCGTGGCGGGTGCGGCGGCGGGCGCGGCGGCGGCGGGGGCGGCCGACGCGGCCCCCGGGCAG
>CAINDZ010000273.1 GCA_903847545.1 uncultured bacterium
ATGATCGAGGCGGACATCCCGCACACGATCAAGGGCGTCGAAGTAGTGGTCCACGCGCGCCTCATCAAGTGCGGCGCCTGCGGCGCGGAGTTCAACAGCCCCGAACTCGACCAGGACATCGCCGCGCTGGCGTTGGCGGCGTATCGCGCGAAGGTCGGGCTGCTGGCGCCGGAAGCCATCAAGGCGTTTCGCGCCGCCTTCGACCTGACCCAGCAGGACCTGGCGCGACTGCTGGGCTGGGGCATCACCACGCTCAGCCGCTACGAGAACGGGGCGATCCAGGACGAGGCGCATGATCGCGCCCTGCGCATGATGATGCGGCCGGCGACGCTGCTGGCCGAGCTGAAGCAGCGCCCGGACGTGCTGGCGCCCGAGCGACGTGAGCGGGTGTTGGCGCTGCTGCGCAGTCGCCCGTACGAGTCGTCGGCGTACTCGTCGTTCATCAGCGACTACATCGCCGACTACGAGCCCGACATCCGCAGCGGCTACCGCGCCCTCGACACGGACCGCCTGGCGGCGATGGTGCTGCACTTCTGCAAGGCGCCGGGCGTGTCGCGAACGACGCTGAACAAGCTGCTGTGGTACGCCGATTTCGAGGGCTTCCGGCGGAACACCGTGTCGCTCTCGGGCGCGCGCTACGCGCACCTGCCCTTCGGCCCGGCGCCCGACAGGTACGATGCGCTGCTGGCGCACCTGACCAGCGTGCGGCGGGTGCTCGACGTCGACGAGGGCTCGGCGGGGCCCCACACCTGGGAGCTTCTGGTCGCGAACGAGGCGCCGGACTACGCGCTGTTCTCGAATCGCGAACTGAACATCCTGACCGGCGTGGCCGAACGGTTCGCGGGCATGAAGGCGCGCGACATCAGCGAGGCCTCGCACAACGAGGCGGCCTACCGGGAGACGAAGCGCGGCGAGATCATCTCGTATGCGTTTGCGGAGAGGATGAGTGGGGGGTGAGGGTGTGTGGCGCCGCCGTCAGCGCGATCCCAGCACCTCGACGATCTCGTCGCGCAGCGCGCGCAGCGCCTCGACGCCGGCCCCCGCGCCGAGCTTCTCCGAGATGGCGCCGACCAGGAACGTGTTGAGCGAGACCTCGTCGCGGCGCGCCTGCTCGATGGCGCGCTCGTGCACGTCGCGCGGCAGTCGCAGGCGCAGTTGGCCGCTGGCGGTGGGCTCCTTCTCGACGGGCGGCAGCGCACGGCCCTCCTGTTCACACGTGAAGACAAGCTCCTCGATGGCCTCGTCCATGCGGCGGGCCGCCTCCTCGCGCGTGGCGCCGAAGGTCGAGGCGTAGGGGAAGGCGGAACAGGTCGCGATCCAGGCGTTGTCCTCTTCCCACCAGAAGATGCGGACGCCGTAGTGGTGCATGGGGGTCACTCCCTGTCGAGATGGGCGGGTGGTGCGGGCGGCGAACCGGACCTTGTGATGGTATCATATATGATACCATTTGGCTACAGAAACAGCTCGCCCACTTGCGCCGGCGCAACTCCCCCCGGCAATTGCCCCACCCCACCCCCCATGCTACCCTGCCCGCTCCCAACCAGCCTCGCCCAGGCACACCATGCCATGTGATCCCCTCGAGGCGGAGGCCCGCAATGCGGCAATGGTA
>CAINDZ010000274.1 GCA_903847545.1 uncultured bacterium
GGCGCCTGGCCGCGGACGACGCGGACCAGGGTCACGGGGCCGGTGTGGTGGTGCGCGTCGTGCAGCTGGTCGACCGTCAGGTACGGGAACAGGGCGCCGTCGGCGTCGACGCGCCCGGCGGTCAGGCCGCCGCCTGCCGTCACGTACATCCACAGGTCGGTGTCGCTGGCCAGGCTCATCAGGAAGGCCGGCATGCGGTGGTAGCCGGCGATGCGGTAGCACACCTCGCCGTCGCGGACGAGGGCATCGCCCGCGGGCAGCGCCTGGCCCTGGGTTTCCTTGGCGATCGCGGGGGATGAAGTCGCCAGTCTGGCTTTCATCGATCGGCTCCGGCCTCGTCGTGCGACGGGCTGATATCGGAACAGGTCCGGTTTCGAAATCCGTTTCGAGGGAACATCGCTGACTGCGCGCCGGGACCCGGGCCCTGCCGGGTCCCGGCGCGAGGAGAGGTCCTGACTACTTGACCAGCATCATGCTGCGCGACACGCGGCCCGCGTCGGTCGTCAGCACGTAGCGGTACTGGCCCGCGGGGGCCGGGCTGCCGGCGTCGGTGTTGCCGTTCCACACGACGGCGTGGTCGCCGGCGGCCAGCGAGCCGCTCTTGAGCGTGGCCACGTGGCGGCCGGCCAGGTCGAACACCGTGACGTCCACGTTCGACGCGCGCTCGAGCGTGAACTCGATCTTCGTCGACGGGTTGAACGGGTTCGGGTAGTTCTGGCGCAGCTCGGCGCCGGCCATGACGGCCGTCGGCACGCCCGAGGCGATGAACTCGCGGAAGTCGACGTTGTCGTAGAAGATCGCCGACGACTCGTAGAACGTGGCCTGGTTCATGAAGCCGATCTGCAGCAGCTGGCCGGTCATGCCCGCGGCGATGGTGATCTGCAGCGAGTAGTTCGACCAGGTCTCGGGGATCGCCGTCATGTCGGCCGTGATGTAGTTGGTCATCGCGTAGCCGGCGGCCGGGTTCAGCGTCTTGATGAAGGCCTTGGCGATCGAGGCGCCGGCGATGTTGCCGCGCTTGGCGTCGAAGGCGAAGGTGTAGGTCTTGCCGATGTCGGCGGCGCCGATGACCATCTCGCGGTACACGTTGGCCTCGACGATGTTGCCGTTGCCGTGGTCGGCGTTGTTGTAGTCGCTGTAGACGACCAACTGCTGCAGGCCCTGGTCGATGCCGCCCTGGTTGGCGTCCAGGTCGCAGAACGACGAGCCGCCGTTCGGCGCGGGGAACGGACCGTAGCCGTACATGTAGGCGAGCGTGCCGCCGTTGAAGACGTTGCCGTAGACGACCCAGCCGTCGGCCGACAGGGCGGTCGAGCTGAGCTGGTTCAGCGACTCGAAGTTCTGGCTATAGGTGGCGACGGGCGCGGCCTGCGCGGCCAGGGCGGCCAGCGCGAAGGCGGCGATGATGGCGAGGGCGGAACGACGCATGGTGTTGACCTCTCTCTGTGCTCTCAAGACTCTCTGGCGACCAGTCCACGCCGGGTGAGCGGGCGGAGACATCTCTTGACAGGGCCACAAAGATCATACACTATGTTCGGCGTCCGAACAAAGGTTATTTTTGAGGATCCGGCGGAAAAGACGGGGGTCGGCCCAAATGAGCCCAAACACCTTCCCCGACGGGTTTCTCTGGGGCGTCGCCACCTCCTCGCAGCAGATCGAGGGGGGCCGCCACGAGGGGGGCCGAGGCGAGTCCATCTGGGACCGCTTCGCGACCATCCCCGGCAAGATCGCCGACGGCACCGTTCCGGACGTCACCTGCGACCATTACCACTTGTGGCGCAACGACATAGCGATCATGAAGGACCTCGGCCTGGGGGCCTACCGGTTCTCGATCGCCTGGCCCCGCATCCAGCCCTCCGGGCGGGGGGCCGCCAACACGGCCGGCCTGGACTTCTATGACCAGCTGGTCGACGGCCTGCTCGAAGCCGGGCTGGAGCCCTTCCCGACACTTTATCATTGGGACCTGCCGCAGGCGCTGCAGGACACCGGCGGCTGGACCAGCCGGGACACCGCCAAGGTGTTCGCCGACTATGCGTCCCTGGTGGCGCGCCGCCTGGGCGACCGGGTCCGGCGCTGGACCACGCACAACGAGCCGTGGTGCGCCGCCACCCTGGGCTATGAAGAGGGCCACCACGCGCCGGGCCACCTGAGCCCGGCCGAGGGCCTGGCCGCCGCGCACCACCTGCTGCTGTCGCACGGCTGGGCCTGCGAGGCGGTCCGCCGCGAGGCGCCGGGCGCCGAGCTGGGCATCGTGCTGATCCACAGCCCCGCGCACCCGGCGACCGACAACGATGGCGACCGCGACGCGGCCCGCTGGTTCGACGGCTTCTTCAACCGCTGGTACCTGGACCCGGTCTTCCGCGGCGCCTACCCGGCCGACGCGATCGCCGACCGCACCGCCAACGGCCAGCTGCAGGGCGGCGCCATGCCGTTCGTGCTGGACGGCGACCTGAAGGCGATCTCGACGCCGCTCGAGTTCCTGGGCGTCAACTACTACAGCCGCGTGGTGATGCGGCAGGGCGCCAACGGCAAGCCCGAGGCCGTGCCGCCCCCGAAGATTCCCTCGCTGACGCAGATGGGCTGGGAGGTGTACCCTGCGGGCCTGGAGGAGACGCTGCTGCGCATCCACCGCGAGTACGCGCCGCCGTGCCTGTACGTCACCGAGAACGGCGCGGCATACGACGACCAGGTCGAGGCCGACGGGAGCATCGACGACCCGCTGCGCATCGACTACCTGCGCGGGCACCTGCTGTCGTGCGCGCGCGCGGCGGCGCAGGGCGTGCCGCTGCGGGGCTACTTCCTGTGGTCGCTGCTGGACAATTTCGAGTGGGGCTTCGGCTTCACCAAGAAGTTCGGCCTGGTCGCGGTGGACCCGCGCGACGGCCGGCGCATTCCCAAACAGAGCGCGGCCTGGTATCGCGACGTGGTGGCGGCCAACGCCGTCACGGACGACCAGGGCGCCTGACGGTCCCCGCCCCGGGGGCCACACGGCCGCGACGGCAGCGATGCCCGGGCGGCCAACATGCTAAGGAGAGTCCCGTGCGTTCGATGCTCGACGGCCTCGCCCGCGTCCGCGTGACCGCCCTGGTCGCGGCCCTGCTGCTGCTGTCCCTGCCCATGGTCGCACTGGCGGCCGGCGGCCAGATGCCGCGCCTGGGGGTGCTGACCGACGACAGCGGCTCGCGCCTGCAGGTCGACGGCCGCGACTTCATGGTGCTGGGCATGAACTGGGACTACGTGCCCATCGGCACCAACTACGGCTACAGCCTGTGGACGCAGCCGGACGACTTCATCAAGCAGGTCCTGGACCGCGAGATGCCGCTGCTGCAGGCGATGCACGTCAACGCGATCCGCCTGTACGTGGGTATCCAGCCGAAGTGGATCCAGTACATCTACGAGCGCTACGGCATCTTCA
>CAINDZ010000275.1 GCA_903847545.1 uncultured bacterium
CACGAGCTGGGCCTGACCGACTCCCGTCCCCTGGCCTTTCCCGGCGGCGAGGTCAGCCCGCGCCAGATGCTGGCCAGCCGCCTGAAGGCCGCGCTGGACCTGCCCGGTCCCGACGCGGTGCTGGTGCTGGTCGTGGCCGAGGGCTGGGACGCGGCCGGCGAGCCGCGACGCCTGGCGGTGCGCATCATCGACCGCCACGACGATGCCACGGGCCTGTCGGCGATGATGCGCATGACCGGGTTCCCGGCGGCAATCATCGCGCGCATGCTGGCCTCGGGCCGGCTCGGCGCGGTGGGCGCGTGCTGCCAGGAGCTGATCGTGCCGGGCGGCGACATGGCCGCCGAGCTGCGGGCGCGCGGCATCGACCTGGTGGAAACGGAAGGGCGGCCGGGCGAGCCGATGTAGCCCGCCGGCCGCCCCGTTCACCGCCGCTGCGGCAGGCTAGACGACGCCGCGCACGAACCGTCCCCAGCGCGGCCGGAAGTGCTGCTGGGTGTCCAGCGAGCCGGCCAGGCCGATGACGTGGCCGGCGATCGCCTTGCGCTCGACGAAGCCGAACCAGCGCGAATCGGCGCTCTGGTCGCGGTTGTCCCCCATCAGGAAATACTGGCCAGCGGGCACGCGGAACTCGCGCAGGTCGGGCCGGCGCCCGCCGCCCGCCAGCGCCACGACGTGCGGGTGACCCGGCAGGCCCTCGATCAGGAACTCCCAGCCGGCGGCGTCGGCGCCCACCAGCCGGCGCCAAGCGGCCTCGTCGGCGGGCGCGTAGTCCACTGCCGCGCCGTTGACCGTCAGGCGGTTGTCCCGCAGGGAGATCAGGTCGCCCGGCACGCCCACGATGCGCTTGACCAGGCGGCGGCCGTCGGCGGGCGACTTGCAGGTGATGATGTCGCCGCGCGCGGGCTGGCCGCGCGTCGCCAGCACGACGCCGGTGAACGGCAGCTTCACGTCGTAGGCGAGCTTGTCCACGACGATGCGGTCGCCGACCAGCAGCGTCGGGATCATCGATCCGCTGGGCACGTCGTGCCAGTCCGCCACCGCCGACCGAAAGCCCATCAGCGCGGTCAGCATCAACACCAGGGACAGGGTGCCGCTGCGGCGCAGCCAGGCGGCGAAGCTCTTGATCGTGGTCATGGACGGGGTCCTTTCGGCGTGCGGGCCGTCATGTCGGGCGACAAGCGCGTTCTACGCCGCGGGACGGGCGCGGGTTCCCGCGTCAGGCCCCGGGACCGTCGCTCCTCTGCCACCACAGGCCGGCGATGATCAGGGCCAGGCCGGCGATGGTGGCCGGGCGGACGGGCTCGCGCAGCACGAAATTGATCAGCACGAGCGACAGCAGCGGCGACAGGAAGATGAGGTTGGCGATGCGGGCGGCGCTCGAGGCCAGGCGCAGCGCGCTCAGCCAGAGGATGAACGTGAAGCCCATCTCGAAAGCGCCGACGTAGGCGCCGCCCAGCAGCCCCCGCGCCGGCATCGCGAACGACGACCGCAGGGCGACCGCCGCCGCACACAGGGGCAGCGCGCCGGCGAAGTTCCACCACAGGCCGGTCACGGGGTCCAGCCGCGAGCGCGCGTTCGCCAGCCAGTACAGCGCCCACAGCACCGTGCTGCCGAGGGCCAGCCCCACCCCCGCAATATCGGCCGAGCCGTGGCCCGGCGCGCGCCCGCCGGTGGCGATCAGCACCACGCCGGCGTAGCAGACGACGCCGGCTGCCAGCACGCGCGGGCGGGGCTTCTGGCGCAACATCGGGACCGCGAGCCACGACAGCGTCAACGCCCACGTGTAGTTGATGGGCTGCGCCACCTGGGCCGGCAGGCGGTCGTAGGCGGCGAACAGCACCAGGTAGTAGGCGAAGGGATTCAGCGCGCCCAGGGCCAGGGCGCGCCAGCGGTCGCCGGCGGCGACCCGGAACGGCGCCGCCGGCCGCCGCTGCCATGCCAGCACCGCGCCGAGGCACGCCAGCGAGACCACGTCCGCCACCAGCAGCAGCTGGAACGTGTCGAGGTCGCGCAGCGCCAGCTTGAACGCCGTGGCCACCGTGGACCAGATGCCGACGGCGCCCAGGGCGCACGCCGTCGCCCGTCGCTGGTTCGTGGTGCCCACGCCGCCTCCCCCGGGGTGTCCGGCGCCGGGACGCCCCGGCGCGCCGGCCCATAGTGCGCCACCGGGCGGCCGCCGTCCATCCCACGGGCGCATCCGGCGTCAAGGTGCTAGATTGCGCGGGTTCCGTCGACGACAACCGCCGCTTCCTTCCGGTGAGGGGTATCCCGGGCATGACCTGCCGACTTTCGTGGCGCCGAAGCGCCGCCCACATCCCATTGCTGGCCGCCGCCGCCCTGGGCCTGGCGACGGCCGCGCCCGCGGCGCCGGTCACGGCCCCCGCCGGGCCGGACAGTTCCCTGGTCGCGGTGCTGGCCGCCCTGCCGGGCGAGCCGGTGACCCTGGCCACGCTGCTGCTCGAGGCCCGGAGCCAGGCGGTCGCCACCCGACTGGCCGAGGCCGACTATGCCGCCGCCGCCGCCGGCCTGCGCAGCGCGCGCGGGGCGTTCGATCCCGAGCTCTTCGGCAGCGCCATCCGCACCGACGCCGAACAGCCGGCCGCCTCGCTCTTCGCCGGCGCGCCGGTCCTGCGCAACGAGACCACCGAGGTCGAGGCGGGCGCGCGCATGTCGCTGCCGATCGGCACCGAGTTGACGGCCTCGCTGTCGACCGTGCGGACGACGACGAACTCGAGCTACGCCGCCCTGTCGCCGCAGTACCAGACCTTCGGCTCGTTGACGGTGCGCCAGCCGCTGCTGAAGGGATTCGGGCCCGCCGCGGGCGCCGACCTGCGCGCCGCCGAGCGCGGCCTGGCCGCCGCCGACGCGCGCCGACAGGCGGACGGGCA
>CAINDZ010000276.1 GCA_903847545.1 uncultured bacterium
CGCCCTGCGGGCCCTTCGGGAAGCGCGCCAGCAGGTTCATGGCGCCTTCCCACTCGCTGTTGAACAGGCACAGGCGCGCGTGGCCGTAGGTGGCGGGCCAGCCGGCGCCGTCCAGCACGTCGGCGTGCTGCAGCGCGGTGGCGGCGTCCTGCGCGCGGTTCATGCGCAGCAGCATCAGCGCAACCGCGACGAAGTCCGAGGCCTTCTCGCCGGCGTTGTGGGCCTTGTCGTAGGCGATGGCCGAGCGGTACAGCCGCTCGCCCTCCTCGGCGCGCTTCTGGCGCCAGGCCAGCTCGGCCAGCTGGCGACGGGCGTCGCCGACCTGGCAGGAGTCCTTCACGGCGCGGTGGAACTGGGAGGCGGCCTCGGGCAGCTTGCGCGCCTCGAGCGCGGTCACGCCGGCCGCATACGGCGCACAGGCGCCACCGGCCGCAGGGGCCGCCATGGCAACGCCGGAAACGACAAGGGAAAGCACGACCGCGACCAGGGAGGAGGCGACAGGCTGAGGCAACAGGAAGGGAAAGACGCGCTTGGCGGTCATGGAAGAATACCCCAGCTTGTCTGGCGTCGCCAGCGACGCTCGGCCACGGATAGAGATAGCCCGCGGGGGCTTGATTGTCAAATGGGGAGTCCCGGTGCCGGTGGTGCTCAAGGTACGCATCGGAGCCCTCTCTGCCTGGGGTGTATGTTGCGGTCCTGCCTCAAGATAGCGGACCTCTTACAGCCTCGTTCACGCCCCCTCGCGAGGCCTTCCGGCGGCCCGATGGGCCTGCGCCCCGGGGGGATCGATGGCTAACATCCAAACGTCCTAAAAAGTGCCCACCCCGGTCAACAATGGCCGGGGTGGTGGCATGTCCGACAGGATGGAAACCTAGTTCTTGCGCGCCGCCTTCAGCCGCGCCAGGGCGCGCGACTGGGCCAGGCGCGCCCGCTCGCGATCCAGGGATGCCTCGACATGGCTGAGACGCTCGCGCGCCCGGTCGAGCGCCTTCTGCGCGCGTGCCACGTCGATCTCGCCGGCCAGCTCGCAGCTGTCGGTCATCAGGTTGACGACGTTGCCGGAGATCTCGACGAACCCGCCGCCGACCGCGAGCTTCTGCTCGTTGCCGGCCTCGTCGGTGCGCAGCGTGACCAGGCCCGGCGACACGGCGGCCACCAGCGGCGCGTGGTTGGCCCACACGCCCAGGTAGCCGGCCTGGCCGGGGATGGTCGCGGCGACCGCCTCGCCCTCGTAGGCGGTGCGGTCGGGAGTGACGATGACGACCTTGAAGCTCCTGGCCATCGCTTAGCCTTCCGCCTGCATCTTCTCGTAGTTCTCGAGCACTTCCTCGATCGCGCCGCACATGTAGAAGCACTGCTCGGGGATGTGATCGTACTCGCCGGCCACCAGGCCCTGGAACGAGCGGATGGTGTCCTCCAGCTTGACGTAGCGGCCGGCCTTGCCGGTGAACGCCTCGGCCACGAAGAACGGCTGCGAGAAGAACTTCTGGATCTTGCGCGCGCGGGCCACGGCGATCTTGTCCTCGTCCGACAGCTCGTCCATGCCCAGGATGGCGATGATGTCCTGCAGGTCCTTGTACCGCTGCAGGATCGTCTGCACCTGGCGCGCGAGGTTGTAGTGGGTCTCGCCGATAGTGCCCGGCTGCAGGATGCGGCTGGTCGAGTCCAGCGGGTCCACCGCGGGGTAGATGCCCAGCGCGGCGATGTCGCGTGACAGCAC
>CAINDZ010000277.1 GCA_903847545.1 uncultured bacterium
TCGATCATGGGGATGCGAAAGGCCGAGATCGCCGCGAAGATCGACCAGATCGTCGCCTTCGCGGGCATCGAGCGGTTCATCGACACGCCCATCAAGCGGTACAGCTCGGGCATGCGCCTTCGCCTGGGCTTCGCGGTGGCGGCGCACCTGGACCCGGACATCCTGCTGGTCGACGAGGTGCTCGCGGTCGGCGACGCCGAGTTCCAGAAGAAGTGCCTCGACTCGATGAACGACATGCGCGGCGGCGGGCGCACGGTCATCTTCGTCTCGCACAACATGGCGGCGATCGAGAACCTGTGCCAGCGCGTCATCTGGATCGACAAGGGCCAGGTGCACATGGACGGCCCCGCGCAGGACGTCGTGCGCGCCTACATGGCCACGTTCTCGTCGGCCGGCGCCGGCGCGGCCGACCTGGCGGCGATCAACTCTCGCGTCGGCACCGGCGAGGCGCGCTTCCTGGGCACCGACTTCCTGGACCGCCAGGGGCAGACGCTGAACTTCGTGCGCAGCGGCGACGCGCTGACGCTGCGCCTGCACACGCGCCTGGCCGAGACGATCCCCGACCTGCACGTGGGCGTCGAGATCCGCAACGAGATGGGCCTGATGATGGCCGCCAGCAACAACTGGATGACCGGGCCCAGCCTGGTGCGCGTGCCGGCCGGCGACCACAACTTCGACCTCGAGATCGACGCGCTGCACCTGATGCCCGGCCGCTACTACCTGACGCTGTGGCTGAAGGGCCCCGACAGCCGCAACTACGACCTGTTGGAGAACTGCCTGGTCATGGACGTCGAGACGTCCGACTACTACGGCACGGGCCGCGGCATCGACCCGAACTTCGGGCTGGTGTTCCTGCCGGCGCGCTGGCGGGCCGACGGCCGCCTGACCGGGCAGTCGTGAGCGCCGGCCGGGTGCGGGATGCGCTGCGCGGGGCCCTCGAGGCCTTCGCCGCGGTGTGGTCGCGCCCGCTGCCGGACGCCGACCTGCGGGCCCCCGCCCTCGTGTTCGCCCCGCACCAGGATGACGAGACGCTCGGCTGCGGCGGGATCATCGCGCTGAAGCGCGCGCAGGGCGTGCCCGTGAAGGTCGTCTTCATGACCGACGGCCGCACCTCGCATGCGCGTTGGCTGGACGGCGACGAGCTGGCGCGCCGGCGCCGCGGCGAGGCGCTGGCCGCCTGCGCCGCCCTCGGCGTGGCCGAAGGCGACGTGCTCTTCCTCGGCTTCCGCGACGGCGAGCTGGCGGGCAGCCTGCCCGCGGCCGTCGAGCGCGTGGCCTGGCTGCTGCGCGAGCACCCCGGCCGCCTGCTGCTGGCGCCCTACGAGCACGACGTGACGCCCGACCACGTGGCCACGTTCCGCGCCGTCACCGGTGCTGTCGCCGCGCAGCCCGCGGGCGCGTCGTGGACGCTGCTGGAATACCCCGTCTGGTTCTGGCACCACTGGCCGTGGGTGTGCCCGCTGGCCGACCGCTCGCTGCTGCGGACGCGCACGCTAGGCGGAGCAGTCGTGCGGCGCTGTCGCGACCTGACGGCGCGGGTCGACGTCGCTGCCGGGCTCGACGCCAAGCGCGCCGCCCTGGCCCGCCACCGCACGCAAATGGAGCGGCAGGACGGCCAAGCCGACTGGCCGGTGCTGGCCGACGTCGCGCGCGGCACGTGGCTGCGCGCCTTCTTCACCGGTCACGAGCACTTCCGGCGCCGGCGCCTGCCGGCCGGGCGCGCGGCTCGCTGACTCCACCGACACGGGAGCCTCCATGCCGTCATCGTGGCGACAGCGGATCGCGGCCGCGCTGGCGCGGCGCCGTCCGGCGGTCATCGCCGTCGGCCCGGGGAAGGGGCTGCGCTTCGACGCGGGCGCCGGCGACGCGGATTACCGGACGGGCGACGTCGAGCTGCCGGTGCAGCAGGCGCTCGCCGAGCTGCTGCGACCGGGCGACCTCGTGCTGGATGTCGGGGCCAACGTCGGCTTCTTGACGGTGATCGCCGCCCGCCTGGTCGGCCCGGCCGGCCGCGTCATCGCCTTCGAACCCGTGCCGGCCAACGCGCGGCAGGTCCGTCGCAACGCGCGCCTGAACCGCCTGGCGAACATCGACGTGGAGGAGCTCGCGGTCGGCGACCGCACCGGGCGCGCGCGCCTGGTGCTGGCCCGGTTCGCCGGCGGTGCCGCCCTCGAGGAGGCCGGCGCGCCGCCCGACGCCCGCGGCGTGCTCGAGGTCGCGATCACCACGCTCGACGACTGGCTGGCCGCGCGGGGCCGGCCGTCGCCGGCGCTGGTGAAGATCGACGTGGAGGGCGGCGAGCCGGCGGTGCTGCGCGGGCTGGTCGGCACGCTGGCGCGCGCGCGCCCGGTGCTGCTGGTCGAGGTGGACGACGCCACGCCCGCCGGCGCCGACGCGAAGGCCGCGGCGTGCGCGGCCTTCTGCGAGGAACACGGTTACGCGGTGTGCCGGCTGGACGACGGTTACCCTCGCCTCGTGCAGTGGCGCGTGGTGCACCTGCTGGCGAGGCCGCGCCGTCCCTGAGGCGGGGGCGCCGGCAGCACGCCATGGACTACTTCACGAGCTGGAGCTTGACCACTTCCTTGAGCCCGGCCGCCCGGCCGCGACACAGGTAGACGCCGCTGGCCGCGGTTGCGCCGCCGTCCGCGGTCCCGTCCCAGGCCAGCGTCAGCGGGCCCGCCTCGGCGTGCCCGGCATGCAGCGTCCGCACCAGGCGGCCCGCCACGTCGTAGATCGCCACCTCCACCGGGCCCGCTGTCGGCGCCTGCAGGCGGATCGTCGTCACGGGATTGAACGGGTTCGGCGACACCGACAGGCCCAGCCTGGTCGCCGCGGCCGGCACGTCCGGGTCCGGCGCCGGCGAACCGGCCAGCGTGCGCGCCCGCACGATGATGTTGTCGACCCGCGTGTTGCCGCTGATGCCCGCCGCCGGCGCGCCGCGGAACAGCACGCGCACCCGGAAGTGGGGGTTGTTCGCCGCGCCGGCGATGCCCCCGAGTTCCCAGGCATGACGCGCGGGCGCCTCGGTCGGCGCGATCGCGCTGCCGAGCGGATGCCAGTCGATGCCCGCCTCGTCGCACGCGTACTGCAGCGCGACGTCGCGCGA
>CAINDZ010000278.1 GCA_903847545.1 uncultured bacterium
AGGCCACCTTGTCGCCGTTGACGGCGTGCTTGCGGACGCCGTCCAGCAGGTAGTCGGCGATCTGCTCGGCCGCCTGCCGGGCCACCGTCACCTGCGCGTCCTTGGTCGAGGCGGCGATATGCGGTGTCGCCACGACGTTCTCCATGCCGAAGAACACGTGCTCGGTCGCCGGCTCGGTCACGTACACGTCGCAGGCCAGGCCGGCGATGTGGCCGCGGTCCAGGCCCGCCTTGACGTCGGCCTCGACCATGATGCCGCCGCGCGCGCAATTGATGATGCGCACGCCGTGCTTCATCTTGTTGATGGCCTCGGCGTTGATCATGCCCTTGGTGGCCGGGTTCATCGCCACGTGGTAGGTGATGAAGTCGGCGGCGGCGTACAGTTCGTCGATGTCCTGCACCTGGCGCACGCCCAGTTCCTTCGCGCGCTCGGCCGTCAGCATCGGGTCGAAGGCGACGACGTTCATCTTCAGGCCCAGCCCGCGCTCGGCCACCACGGCGCCGATGTTGCCGCAGCCGACCACGCCCAGCGTCTTGCCGGTGATCTCCACGCCCTCGAACTTCTTCTTCTCCCACTTGCCGGCGTGCGTCGAGGCGTTGGCCTGGGGGATGTGTCGCGCCAGGGCCATCATCATGGCGACGGCGTGCTCGCCGGTCGACACGGTGTTGCCGAACGGCGTGTTCATCACGATGACGCCCTTCTCGGAGCAGGCCGCGACGTCGATGTTGTCGACGCCCGAGCCCGCGCGTGCGACGGCCTTCAGGTTCGTGGCGGCCTCGACCAGCTCGCGCGTCAGCGTCGTGGCCGAGCGCACGATGATGGCGTCGTATTCGGCGATGCAGTCCTTCAGCTCGGCCGGGGTCATGCCCGTCTTCACGATGGGCTCGAGGCCGCGCTCACGCAGGACCGTCTCGCACAGCTTGTCCGCCTTGTCGGCGATCAGCACCTTCTTCATCCCGTCGCCTCCCGGTTTCGTGCAGCTGGGGCCTGCAGCTAGTTCTTGTATCCCTCGGCCACCGTCGCGTGCGCCCAGTCGAGCCACTGCGTCAGGGCCGTGATGTCGGCCGATTCCACCGTGGCGCCGCACCACACGCGGATGCCCACGGGCGCCTTGCCGTACGAGTTGATGTCGTGGGCCACGCCTTCCTTGTCCAGCAGGCCGGTGATCTTCTTGGCGGCCGCGGTCTTCTCGTCGTCCGCCAGCTTCAGGAACCAGTCGCTCTTGATCTTGAAGCACACCGACGTGTTCGAGCGGATCTCCTTCGACTCGGCCAGGAAGTCGATCCAGTCCGACTTGGCGACCCACGCCTCGAAGGCGGCCAGGTTGGCGTTCGAGCGCTTGTAGAGGCCGGGCAGGCCGCCGATCGACTCGGCCCACTTCAGGGCGTCGATGGCGTCCTCGACGCACAGCATCGACGGCGTGTTGACCGTGTTGTACTCCAGCTCGCCCGGCTTCAGCTTGCCCTCTGCGTGCAGGCGGAAGGTCTTGGGCAGCGGCCACGACACCTTCGGCTCGTTCTCCTCCATGCGGGCCACGGCGCGGGGCGACAGGATGATGACGCCGTGCGCCGCCTCGCCGCCCAGCACCTTCTGCCACGAGAAGGTGACGACGTCCAGCTTGGTGAAGTCCATCGGCATCGCGAACACGCCCGAGGTGGCGTCGCAGATCGCGAGGCCCTCGCGGTCGGCCGCGATCCAGTCCAGGTTCGGCACCTTCACGCCCGAGGTGGTGCCGTTCATCGTGAAGATGATGTCGTGCGTGCGGTCGGCCTTCGCCAGGTCGGGGAGCTTGCCGTAGTCGGCCTTGTACTCGTTCACCTGCGGCAGCTTCAGGTACTTCACCGCATCCGTCATCCAGCCCTTGCCGAACGACTCCCAGCCGAAGATGTCGACGGGGCGCGGCCCGAGCAGCGTCCACATCGCCAGTTCGACGGCGCCGGTGTCCGAGCCGGCGACGACGCCGATGCGGTAGCCCTCGGGCAGCTCGAGCAGCTTCTTCATGCGGTCGGAGCATTCCTGCAGGCGCGCCTTGCCTTCCTTCGAGCGGTGCGAGCGACCGACGAGCGCTCCCTTCAGCGCGTCGACGGTCCAGCCGGGGCGCTTGGCGCAGGGGCCGGAAGAGAAGTTCGGGCAACCGGGTTTGCTGGTCGGCTTATCCATGTCTGTTCTCCCCGCTGGAAGTTCCGCGATCGGCCGGTACCCCTCAAAAAAGCCATCCGGCGCGGGAATTCGCAACCCGTGGCCGCGTGCCCGCGGCGCCGATCGCGCGGTCTGGGGCGCACCCTCATTAGCGGATAAAAACGGTCAAGTATGGAGGCTCAGCAGGCCGGCTGCGCCGCGGCCGCCACGGCGTCCGGGAACGGCGCCAGCGCCCGGTCGAACACGCCGAGCGACCAGGCGATCGCCATGCCGTAGTTGGTCACGGGCACCCCCGCCTCGCGGCAGCGCAGCACGCGGGTCAGCACCTCGCGGCGCGTGATCATGCACGAGCCGCAGTGCACCACCAGCCGGTAGGGCGACAGGTCGACCGGGAAGTCGTGCCCCTGGACCGTGGTGAAGGCCAGCTCGCCGCCCACCCGCGCGTTCAGCCAGGCGGGGATCTTCTGCCGCCCGATGTCGCCGGTGATGGGGTGGTGCGAGCAGGCCTCGGCCACCAGCACGTGGTCGCCCGGCTGCAGCCCGGCGATGGCCCCGGCGCCGCGCACGAACGCGACGAGGTCGCCCTTGGCGCGCGAGAACAGGATGGAGAACGACGTCATCGGCACGTCCGGCGGCGTCACGGCGGCCACCTTGGCGAAGGCCTGCGAGTCGGTCACGACCAGCGCCGGCGGCGTCCGCAGCCGGGCCAGCGCGCCGGCCAGGCCGTCCTCCTTGACGACGAGGCAGCCGGCCTCGTGGTCCAGCAGGTCGCGGATGGCCTGCACCTGCGGCAGGATGATGCGTCCCTTGGGCGCCTCCTTGTCGATGGGCACGACCAGCACGGCCAGCTCGCCGGGCGGCACCAGGTCGGCCAGGATGGGGGGCGCGTCCAGCAGGTCGTCGGGCACCACCGACACCAGCGCCTCGCGGATCTCCGCCGCTCCCAGCCCGTCGCACGCGGCCGCGCGCACGGTCGGCACGCCGCCGGCGGCCAGGCGGTCGCACAGCGCCGGGTCGGGCGCCGCCAGGTCCTCCTTGTTGAAGACGACGATGACCGGGATGCCGCGCCCGCGCAGCTCGCCCAGCAGCGTGTCCTCGAACGCCGTCCACGTCCCGGCCTCGGTCACCAGCAGGGCCACGTCCGTGCGGTCGAGCACGGCGCGCGTGCGGCGCATGCGCTGCTCGCCCAGGGCCCCGGTGTCGTCCAGGCCGGCGGTGTCGATGAACACGACCGGGCCCAGGGGCAGCATCTCCATCGGCTTCTCGACGGGGTCGGTCGTGGTGCCGGCGGTCGCCGAGACGATGGACACCGACTGCCGCACCAGCGCGTTCAGCAGCGACGACTTGCCGACGTTGCGGCGGCCCAGGATGGCGATGTGCAGTCGCAGCGAGCGGGGGGTGGCCTTCATCGTGCCGTCCTTGGGGTCCGGGTCATCGTCAGTAGTGCAGGTCGCGGGCGCCCTCGTCGCGGATGCGGCGCAGGCGCTCGGCCAGTTCCCGCTTGCGCGGGCCGTCGTCCAGGCGCGCCAGTTCCAGCTCGACGCGCGCCAGCCCCGCCGCGCGCGTGGCCGGCGAGGCGTGGTCCACCAGGTATTCCATCAGCGAGGTCAGCGCGTTGGGCGAGCAGAACTTCTCGATGAACCCGGGGATGGCGTACTCCATGAACACCTCGCCGGTGCGGCCCATGCGGTAGCACGCGGTGCAGAAGCTGGGCAGGTGGCCCGTCTCCAGCAACTCGCGCGCGACCTCGTCCAGCGGGCGCGTGTCGCCGAGGGTGAACTGCTCGCGGGCGATGGACTGCGCCGCGGGGGCCTCGGTGTAGCCGCCCAGTTCCAGCCGGCTGCCGCCGTCGATCTGCGAGACGCCGAAATCGAGCGCCGCGCGGCGCACGTCGGCCGTCTCGCGGGCCGTCAGGATCAGGCCGGTGTAGGGCACGGCCACGCGCAGCACGGCGATGACGCGCATCAGCTCGGCGTCGCCCACCACCCGCATGCCGCCCAGGTCCACGCCCTGCGCGGGGCGCAGGCGCGGGAAGCTGAGCGTGTGCGGGCCCACGCCGTGG
>CAINDZ010000279.1 GCA_903847545.1 uncultured bacterium
GGCCGGTGAAGGCGTTGACGACGGCCGGCACTCTCGCCGCGCGCGCCGCCAGGCTGCCGTAGATGATGGGCTTGAGCGCGACGTGGTGCACCAGGTCGGGCCGCTCGGTCCGGTAGATGGACACGACCTGGCGCAGCGTGGCCAGTTCGCGCATAGGGTCGATGCTGCGGCGGCTGAGCGAGAGCGGATACAGCCGCAGGCCTTCGCGTTCGATGACGGCGCCGTGGCGGTTGACGCGCGTGACGACAACGACGTCGTAGCCCGCGTCGCGCGCGGCTCGGGCCAGCGACAGGCGGTGCGAGCAGAACACCCAGTCCTCGGTGACCAGGAAGAGCAGTTTCGGCCTAGGCGCGCCCAACGGAGCCTCCCGCGCGCGGCGCCTGGCCGCGGAGCCAGAGCTGGAACATCAGCACGTCCCACAGCGCGTACTGCCAGTTGCGCCGGCCGGACAGGTGCTCGTCCCAGCGGCGGCGGATCGGCGCCGGGTCGAAGTAGCCCTCCTGCGCCAGGCGACCGGCGTCGAGCAGGTCCTCGGCCCAGTCGCGCAGCGGTCCCCGCAGCCAGGTGTCGATGGGCACGCCGAAGCCCATCTTCGGCCGCTCGATCAGCTCGCGCGGCACGTAACGGTACAGCACCTGCCTGAGCGGCCACTTGCCGACGCCGCCGCGCAGCTTGTATTCCAGCGGCAGCGACCAGGCGAACGCCACCACATGGTGGTCGAGCAGGGGCACCCGCGTCTCGAGGCTGACCCCCATCGCGGCCCGGTCGACCTTCACCAGGATGTCGTCGGGCAGGTAGGCCAGCGAGTCCAGTGCCATCATGCGGTGGATGAAGCCGTCGGTCCGGGGCTGCAGCCCGGGCATCGTCATCACCGTGCCGGGCTCGGTGGCGCCCAGCACGAACGACGCCGGGTCCTGCCAGTGGCTGACCAGCATCCGGTACAGGTCCTCGGCCGAGCGCGCGCCCATCACGTCGGCGCCCTTGTGCAGCTTGTCGCCGATGTTGGCCTGGCCGATGCCGGCCGGCAGCCTGCCCTGCACCGGGCCCAGCAGGCGGTTCCAGGCCGGCGGGTTGATCGTCGTCAGGGCCCGCCCCAGGCCGGCCCGCGCGGCCCGCGGCAGCCGCGAGAACTGGCGCCACATGGTGTTGGCCAGCACGTAGCGGTTGTAGCCGCTGAAGACCTCGTCCCCCGCGTCACCCGACAGCGAGACGGTGACGTGACGCCGCGCCATCTGCGCCACCAGGAACGTGGGGATCTGCGACGAGTCGGAAAACGGCTCGTCGTACAGATCGGGCAGCCGCGGGATCACGTCCAGCGCCTGCTGCCAGCTGACCTCGAGTTCGGTGTGGTCGGTGCCAAGGTGCCTCGCCACGGCGCGGGCGTGTTCGGCTTCCTGGTAGTTCTGCTCGGGCACGCCGATGGTGAACGTGCGGACGGGTCGCGACGACTCGGCCTGCATGAGCGCCACGATCGTCGACGAGTCGATGCCGCCGGATAGGAACGCGCCCAGCGGCACGTCGGACATCATCTGCCCGCGGATGGCCTTGCGCAGCAGCCCGTCCAGCACGTCGACGGCCTCGTCGGGCGAGCCCTGGAACGGGTTCGCCAGGCCCTCGGCCACGACCTCGCGCAGGTCCCAGTAGCGGCGGGGCTCGGCGTCGCGCCGCGACGTGGAAAGCGTGAGCAGCGAGCCGGGCACCAGCTTGAACACGCCCTGGTGGATGGAATGCGGCGCCGAGATGGCGTTGTGCCGCATCAGCAGGCACAGCGCGTCGCGATTGACCGGCGCGGCGAACGCCGGATGGGCGCGCAGAGCCTTGAGCTCGGAGCCGAACAGCAGCGTGCCGCCCTGCCAGCCGTAGTACAGGGGCTTCTCGCCGAAGCGGTCGCGCGCCAGCGTCAGTTCGCGCCGCTCGCGGTCCCACACCGCCAGCGCGAACATGCCCGTGCAGAGCCTGACGGTCTCCTCGAGGCCCCAGGCCTCGAAGCCGGCCAGCATGGTCTCGGTGTCCGCGTGGCCCCGCCAGGCCGGCGCCGCGTCGCCCAGTCGCGCGCGCAGGTCGAGGTGGTTGTAGATCTCGCCGTTGAACACCATCACGTAGCGGCCGCCGGCCGACGTCATCGGCTGGTGGCCCGCGGCGCTCAGGTCGACGATGGACAGGCGACGGTGGACCAGGCCGACCTCCGCCCCGTCATCGGCCCACACGCCCCAGTCGTCGGGGCCGCGGTGCGCCATGGCCCGGCCCATGCGCTCGAGGACCTCATGCGCGGACGCAGGGTCGAAGGCGGGCGAGGCGCCCAGGTAGCCGGCGATGCCGCACATTACGCTTGAGTCACCTTCCGCCGGCCGGCCAGCGAGGCCAGGTCGGTGTAGAACGCCTCGTAGGAGCGCGCCACGGCGCCGATCTCGAACTGCGCGGCCACCCGGTCGCGGGCCGCCGCCGAAAGCCGCGCGCGCGCCGGCGGCTCCAGGTCCAGCAGGGCGCCGACCGCCGCGGCCAGCCCGGCCATGTCGCCGGGCGCCACCACGCGCCCCGTCTCGCCGACGATGAACGCCGAATCGCCCACGTCGGTCACGGCGCAAGGCACGCCGCAGGCCATCGCCTCGCCCAGCACGTTCGGGAACGCCTCGCCGTACCCCGACGACGAGACGAGGACATCCAGCGCCGCCATCAGGCGCGGAATGTCGTCGCGGCGCCCGAGCAGGTGCGTCGCGTCGGCAACGCCCGCTGCCGTGGCCAGCGCCTCCACGTCCGCGCAACCGGGCTCGAGCCCCAGCCCCGCCAGCACGAAGTGCACGTCGGGCCGCTGCGCCCGCACGAGGCCGGCCGCCTCGAAGAAGCCGGCGTGGTTCTTCTGCGGGTCGAACCGCCCCACCATGCCGACCAGCGGCGTTTCGGCGCCGAGGCCCAGCTCGCGCCGCACGTCCGCGCGTGCGCCCGGGTCGGGCCGGAAGGCCTCGAGGTCGAATCCGTTCGGCAGCACCACCATGCGCCCGTCATCATAGCCCAGCTCGACGTGCACGCGACGCGCGACCGTGGAGCACGACACGATACGATCAGGCACGCGCCCCGACACCAGGGCGCAGGCCCGGGCCACCAGCCGCGTCGACCGACGTGTGCGCGCCGGGTCCAGCGTGCTGTTGCGGATGCACCAGCCCACCGCGCAGCCCCCGGCCAACCGCGCCGCCAGCCCCCCCACCAGGTCGGCATGGTACATCCACGTGTGGACGACCTCCGGCCGCAGCTCGCGCAGGCGTGTGGCCAGCCGGGCCACGGCCAGCGGCCCCACGCGCCCGGGCCGCAGGCCCAGCCCCTCGACGGGGATGCCCAAGGCGGCGATCCGCTGCCCGATCTCGCCCACGTCGGTCAGCGAGATGACATGCGGGCGCCAGGATGCGTCCAGCCGCTGCAGCAGCTTGAACAGCATCATCTCGGCGCCGCCCGTGCGCAGGCCGGTAATGACGATGACCAGGCGTGCGGGACGACCGTCCATGGGACTCCAGGGCGCGGGAAACGGCTGACAGGCAAGCGGGGGCAACGATCGGGGCAGGCAGGAAGCAATGTCAAGGGGCAGTCCGGGCCGCCCCTCGACGTCAGCTCATGCTGGCCAGGTACTGGAGCAGGTCCTCGACGGCCTCGTCCGCCTCGGCGTCGGCCGACCCGCCCCCCACGGCCACGGCCGCCAGGGTGGGCACCGCCGCCAGCCGGGCCACAGCCGGCCGGGACATGCGCCGGGCCGCCACCGGCCGCGACGGCGTCGCGGCGGGCTCGTACCAGGCGGGAATGTTGGCGACGATCGGCGCATCCAGCAGCTCGCCCGCGGTCATGGCCCGGGTCGACTTCCACGGCGAAACCGTCTCGAGGATGGTCCAGATGTCCCGCAGCAGCGGGTCGCGCAGGTATTCCTCGTACATGGCCAGCTTGCGCGGCATGACCCGGTCGATATAGAACCGGCGCGGCTCCCGCACCTGGTCGTCGGCCAGGATGGATTCCTCGCTGCGGAAGGCCAGCGTCGCGCGGTGCGTGATGCCCGGCCGCACGCGCAGGATGCTCTGGTACTGGCGCGGGAACATCGACGCGAACTCGGGCACCTCGGGCCGCGGCCCCACCAGCGACATGTCGCCCTTCAGCACGTTCCACAGCTGGGGCAGCTCGTCGAGCTTGGTCCGCCGCAGGATGCGCCCGATCGGCGTGATGCGCGGGTCGCCACCGGCCGTGACGCGCGCGCCCTGGCGGTCGGCGTCGACCACCATCGAGCGGAACTTGTACATGCGGAACGGACGGCCATGGCGGCCGAGGCGGGACTGCGAGAAGATCACGGGACCAGGGCTGGTGACCCGGACGGTGGCCGCAACGCCGGCCACGAGCGGCAGCAGGATCAGCAAACCGATTGCGGATGCCGAAACATCAAAGGTGCGCTTGACCAAGATCTCCCCTTCCCTGGGACATCACCCACGCCGATCCGGCCGCTTGGTATCGACCGGGCGCAGGAATTCCTTAGTTATTCATGCAATGCCGGTGCCACTCCCCCGTTGCCCGGCATAATGATTGGCCATCGCATGTCTTTCCCAGATATCGCTATTTTGCGAGCAGTTAGGAGATCACGCAAGAAGAATTCCCAGAAAATAAAGGAACCCTTCTTTATCGCGATTAACGTATTTTGTGAGGCTCGATGGTCATTTCCCTACCGCCGGGATGGGATTCCCAGCCAGGCACGCGGTGCCTCACGCCCAATTCAGCGGGATAGTTTCGTGACGCTTGCCGCAACACCCTGCCCCGGCCGCGCCATGAGCCCGCGCAGGAAGCCCAGCCCATAGCCCCAATGAAAAGCCGCGAATGCCACGGGCAGCATCGGCAGTAGGGCCCAGCCCCGCGCCCGCGCCGTCGCCAGGCTTCCTGCCAGCACGAACGCCAGATAGGTCGCCGCCCAGGCCGCGAACATCCACGCCAGCGGATGCAGGAGGATCGAGCCGGCCGCCAGCGCCACCCCCGCCCCGACAAACGTCGCCGGGATGTAATGCCGCCACGACGCGGCCCCGCCGTGCTTCCGGATCACCGCGAC
>CAINDZ010000280.1 GCA_903847545.1 uncultured bacterium
ACGGTCAGCACCGGGGCGACCGCGTGGTATCCCCACCCGAACAGGCCGCCGTCCTGGGGAAAGACCTGCCCGCGCACCGTGCTCTCGGCGTGGGCCAGCGCCACGCCGGCGCCGGCCATCCACTCGAAACCGCGCCGCTGCCACAGCCGCTGCGCCGTCAGCAGGTTGTAGCCGTGCGTCATCTGGAAGTCGGTGACCTCGGCCGGCCCGTCCACCAGGACCAGCTTCGAGTGCAGGAAGCCCACGGCCCAGCCGTCGCTGCCGTCGCGGCGCACCACGCGCACGTCGTAGTGGTACGGCGTCGAGGTCGTCGCCGCGTCGAACCGGCCCGTGAACGCGAGCTCGGGCTGGCCTGCCTGCGTGATGGAGATGCGGCGGTCGGGGATCACGGGCGCGCCCAGCCGCGCCTCGACGCTCCAGGTGGCGGCCGCGCACGGGTGCGCCACGCCGCCCAGGGCGGGCAGCCCCAGTGCGAGGGCGACCAGCAAACGCGCCCGTTTGCGAATGTCGTGCGTCAAGGCGCCTCCCGCGGCCCGGCCCGGCCGGCACTCACGAAGGCGCCGGCTCACGACGGGCATGGTATCACCGCCGGGCCGGTTCCGCAGCCGGCCCGTCGCCGCAGGTGATCTCGCCGGTCGGCGTGACCAGCACCAGGCGGAAGCGCTTGCGCACCGAACGTCCCTCGAGGCTGGACATCGCGCCCAGGGACAGCGGCAGCTTGTCCTTGATCTGGATGCCGACATAGCCGTCGAGCCCGCAGTCGCGCCACGACACGCCGAGCGGCACGCCGGTGGCCGGGCGCACGTTGCGGAAGAAGTTGTAGCGCGCCGGTCGGTCGGGGTTCAGGCCGCAGATCGTCTGGTCGACCGCCACGGCGTCGACCCAGCCGTTGCCGAACTGCTGGGTCACGGCCCGGTAGACCATTTCGGTGACGGCCGGATTCCCGGCCGCCATCACGGCGGTCACGTACGTGCGGAACACGGCAGGGCCCTGCTGCACGAGGATGGTCGGCACCGCGACGTCCACTTCCAGCTTCCAGACGCCGGTTGACGTATTGATGGTCTGCGGGCTCGGAGGTCCCCAGGTGGTCAGGCGGATGTCGTCGGTGCCGCCGCCGTCCAGGATGGCGTTGTAGCTGTCGCAGGCGTTGTTCACCTCGTAGCGCCAGGCGCCGATGCGGCGATTGGGCTCGGCCCACGCCTCGCGCGAGTCATCCTCGCCGTGCAGCAGCAGCCCGATCTTGTAGAGACGCCCGGGCATCGAGTAGTTGATCGCCAGGTCGGCGTTCGACGGCGCGTCGGCAAAGCGCAGGAAGCCGGTGTCCTTGTTCACGAGCACGGTCGTCGTGCGCACGAACGCCAGCTCGTCGGGTCCCGTGCCCGCGTAGGTCAGGCGCAGGTTCGTCGTGCCGGCCAGGCACGGGTGCGACGCCACGTCGTCGGGGTCGGTGACGCACGGCACCTCGCGATCAAACGCCGACGCCTGGGTGGCCGGTTTCGGCACCAGTTCGATGCACTGCAGGCAGGGCGGGAAGCCCACGTCGAACGACAGCTCGGCCGGCGTGCCGTCGCGTCGGTCCAGTTCGTCGATCGACACCATGCCCACGGTGTAGCGCGTGGCCGGCGCCGTCAGGAAGCCCAGCGTGTCGCCGTACCAGCCGCCCACGCCGGCATCCCATGCCGGCTGCGCATCGATGGCGCTGTTCTCCGAGGCGAAGTTGAACACGCCGCCCGAGTAGTTCTGGCGCGCGCCCCGCACGTAGCCGGTCGTGGCGATGCGGTAGCCCGCACGGAAGCGAAGGTCGCGCGGGTCGTCGCGGGCCAGGGCCTTCACCACGACGTAGGTGCGGTCGGGGATGCGGTCGCCCGCGTGGAACGCGTGGTGCGTCTGCGCCGGGTCGTTCAGGCGGATGTAGTACGGGTACGTCTCGGCGTCGCCGGGATGCGCCCAGTCGCGCTCGCCGTCGAGCAGTTGCGTCTGCGGGTCGTAGTTCACGACGAACTGGAACCGCTGCCGGCTGTCCGGCACCTGCACGCCGGCGACGTCGATGGCGTCGACCTGCAGCGTCACTGCGCCGCTGGGCAGGCGTTTGCCGAAGACGCCATTTCCTGAGCCGTCGTTCGCGAAGGCCAGCGTGCTGTCGGCGCCGAAGAACGAAAAGCTGTCGTTGGTGGCCTCGTTGAACATGCGCGGATGCCAGCAGTCCGCCTGCGAGGGGTCGCAGTTGCCGCCCAGTTCGCCGTCCACCTTCCACTTGTAGCCCAGGATGCCGTCGTCCTTCGGCCCGCACGTGTCGATCGTCGCCAGCGCCTCGGCGCTGTAGCCGCGCACGTTGGGCGAGCGGCTGCGCCACATCATGCGATAGGGCTGGCCGTAGCCGACGGTGTCGGCGATGCCGAAGGCCATGGGCACCGTGTCGTCGCCGGCCACGCGGTAGAACCGCAGGTCCGGGTTGCCCAAGCTGTTGGCGAAGAAGTGCAGGCGCGCCGGCGTGCGGTCGAAGTCGCCGCGGTCGTCGCGCGCGACCATGTGCAGCGTCAGCTCGGCCGAGGGGCGCTCGCCGTTGTTGATCGCGAACGAGAAGACCGAGTCCGTGCGCGTGGTCCAGTGGCCGATGTCCAGCGTGCTCGCGTTGCGGGCGGGGTTGAAGACGAGGTCCTCCTCGTCGTCGTCGGTGTTCGGGTCCTGCAGCGAGCCGTCCGTCAGCGCCCAGACGTACTTCTCGACGCGGCCGTCGACGTCGCGCCCGTACCAGTAGAGGTGGAAGCGGTAGTAGCCGCCGCCGTCGTTGGTCGGCGCCCCGGTCAGGAACGTCTCGGGCGGCTTGTTGACGACCGTCGGCTCGGGGTCGAAGGCGCGGCACCCGGCCCCGGCCAGGCAGGCCGCCAGGCACACCGCGGCGGCGGCGGCAGTCAGGGAGCGCCAGGACTTCCGGGGGAGGATCATTCGCGGGAGCGCCTCTTCGGGTTCTGTGCGGGGTGGTCCACCGACTACTATGCCCTTTTCCCGGATGGTTGTCGACTGCCGGAACACCTTGCCTGAGCCCGGATCAGGCCCCTGATTGTCCCGGGTCCGCGAACAAGACCCGTGCTATGCTGCGCCCGCCGCCCGGGGTTCCGCCCGGCGCCGGCGCCACGTTCCCCGCGGAGGGGCCATCCCGTGACCCGAGGCTCGCGCATGCTCTGGCTGGTGCTGCTGGCGTACGCCCTGGCGGCCTACGGCGGTACGCGCTCGCCCGACGCCGAGGTCACGTTCCGGGTGGGCGAGTCGCTGGCGGACCACGGCCGGCCCGACGTGAAGGATCTCGAGCTGTGGCCGGGCTTCGGGGCCGCCACCGGGATCGACGGGCGGCGCTACGCCATCTTCGGGCCGTTCGAGTCGGTGGCGCTGGTCCCGTTCATCGCCGTCGCCGGGCCGATTGCCGACCGCCTGCCGCCCGCCGTCCTGGCCCGCGTGCCCATCAGCCACTACGACACGAACGGGCTGGAATCGATCTTCAACGCCGCGCCGCTGGCGGGCGCCCGCAGCCACGCGGTGCGCTGGCTGTGTTCGCCGTTCAACGTGCTGGTCGGCGTCCTGGCGGTGTGGGGCTTCCGCCGCCTGCAGCGCCGGCTGTGCGGCCGTTCGTTTGGCGCCGACGCGGCCACCGCGCTGTTCGCCTTCGGCACGCTGCTGTGGCCGTACGCGGGCACGTTCCTGTCCGAGCCGCTGGCGCTGGCCTGCGCGGTCTTCGCCCTCGACCTGCTGCTGCCGGTCGACGGCGCCGCGGCGCGGACGCCCCGCCGCCTGGCCTGGGCCGGCGCGCTGCTGGGCCTGTCGGTGGCGGCGCACGTCAGCCAGGTCCTGTTCGTCCCGTTCTTCGCGTTGTACCTGCTGCTGGCCGGCGCCGGCCGCCCGCGCGCCGACCGCCTGCGCGAGGCCGCCTGGTGGCTGGGCGGCCTGGGCGTGGTGCTGGCGCTGGCGGGCGCCTACAACGCGGCGCGGTTCGGCAACCCGTTCGAGACCGGCCGCAGCGTCGACCCGCAGGCCGCCGAGATGTTCCGCTACGGCACCTTCACCGGCCCCTGGCCCGGCCTGTACGGCCTGCTGCTGGGCAGCGCCAAGGGCCTGTTCACCTGGTGCCCGGCCGTGATCGCGGGGCTGCTCGGCTGGCGCTTCCTGCACGGCCGGCAGCGCGCGCTGTCGCTGGCGCTGGCCGCCGCCCTCATCTTCCGCCTGCTGTTCCTGGCCTGCCGCAGCGACTGGCACGGCGGCTACGCGGCCGGCCCGCGCTACCTGGTGACGGCCATCCCGTTCCTGCTGCTGCCGGTGGGAATGCTGGCCGACGACCTCGTCGCGCGCGGGCGCCGCCGCCTGCTCGCCGCGCTGGGCGCGTTCTCGGCGCTGTGCGCCGTGCTGACGCTGTACGTATCGCTGGGCGACGTCTTCCGGCACTTCCAGTCGATGATGCTGCGCTTCGGCGCCGACGTCTTCCTGGATGACCGCCTCTACCTGGACTGGTCGCTGTGCCCGCTGGCCACCCTGTACCAGTGGCCGGCGGCGCCGTACCTGCCGGCCCGCACGGGGCTGGGCGTGACTACCCTGGTGGCGGTGCTGGGCCTGGCCGTCGTCGCGGGCTTCGCGCTTTTGTACAGGCGCGCGCTGCGCGGCGGGACGGGGGCGGCGCGATGATGTCCGCGTGCCGCAGCTTCGCGTCGTCGTCGCGCGCCCTGCTGGCCGCGGCCTGCGCCGCGCTGTGGCTGGCGCCCGCCGCGTCGCGCGCGGCGCCCGAGCGCGCCGACCGACCCGAGCCGCCCGCGTCCGTCGCCTACCAGATCCTGGACGAAAGCCAGGGCCTGTCGCTGCACGACGAGATGTTCATCCTGCCCTTCACGCACGCCGACACGTACAACGGGGCGCGCAGCGAGATCGTCTTCCAGCTGAGCTCGAAACAGGCCCTCTTCGGGTCGCGCGTGTACTTCGCCTACCGGCAGGTTTCGTTCTGGCAGGCGTACAACGTGAAGGACTCGTCGCCCTTCCGCGATACCAACTACAACCCCGAGCTGTTCTACCGCCTGCGGCAGCGGCCGTGGTCGGGCGGCAGCCTCGGCGCCGACGTCGGCTTCGAGCACGAGTCGAACGGGCAGCGCGGCGACATCAGCCGTTCGTGGAACCAGTTCTACGTCACCCCGGCCTGGCAGCGCGACCGCCTGCTGCTGCGCGCCGAGCTGCGCTGGCGCGTGCCCGAGTCGGAGAAGTCCTCGCCCCTGGACCCGCGCGGCGACGACAACCCCGACATCACCGACTACATGGGCAACGTCGACCTGCATGCCTATTATCGGTGGGCGAACGGCCGTCAGGTGCACCTGATGGCGCGCGGCAACCTCGGCGCCGGGCACGGCTTCGCCAGCGTGAACTTCAGCCGCCGGCTGCCGCACGAGCCGAACGCCTGGCTGGTGCTGACGCTCTCGCACGGCTACGGCGAGAGCCTGCTCGACTACGACCGCAAGGTCAGCCGGGTGGGGATCGGGTTCATGCTTTCGCGTTAGCGCGGCGCGCCGCCCGCTGCTAGACTGCCCGCCGTGCGGCGCCTTGCCGCTCCGCGGCAAACCAACAAAGGATTGATGCCCACGATGGAATGGATCAGCAACCCCGAGGCCTGGATCGCACTGCTGACGTTGACGAGCCTGGAGATCGTCCTGGGCATCGACAACATCATCTTCATCTCGATCCTGTCGGGCAAGCTGCCCGAGGCCGAGCGCGGCCGCGCGCGCGTCGTCGGCCTGGGCGCGGCGATGGGCACGCGCATCCTGCTGCTGGCCTCGCTGGCCTGGGTGGCGCACCTGGAGACGGCGCTGTTCGCCGTGATGGGGCACGAGGTCACCGCGCGCGACCTGGTCCTGATCGGCGGCGGCCTCTTCCTGCTGGCCAAGTCGACCATCGAGATCCACCACAACCTCGAGGGTGACGTC
>CAINDZ010000281.1 GCA_903847545.1 uncultured bacterium
CCGGCTGGTGCAGTCGGTATCGGCAGTCGACAAGGACGGAAACGAAGTCTTCACGCAGGACAGGACCTTCATGCCCGTGCCGCAGCGACTGGGCCGGGGCGACCGGATGGGCCGGGGCCCCTACGAGAAGAGCGGCATGCTGCAGGACACCAGCCTGCCTCCCCTGCGCACGGTCACGACGACACTGGACATCTTCTTCCCGGTCGAGGAGGCCGACAAGGACGGGGAAACCGTCCTGACGTATCCGAGCGACAGCCTGGAGATCACCGTCCGGCTCTGGTACCTGCCCTACGGGACGATGGACGACGATGCGCTCCTGTGGCGGGAGTTCACGAAGAAGGTCAGCTTCGACAGGAACGGCTGGTAGGCACCCGCATCGCCGAAGACCGCGAGAGGGGGGCGTCGCCGCGGCGACAGCCCCCCTCCCTGTTCCGGTGATCGCGGTCCAGCCGATCAGGGTCTAGTCGATCACGGGCAGGTTCGCCTCGTCGCCATGATGAGCCCCCTCGAACATTGCCGGCACGGGCTGTCCCAGCGATTCGAAGAATGTCCCGATGAACCGGCGGGTCGCGGAAGTATGGCGCGTGCGCGGGGACAACAGCAGGGTGCGCGGCCTGTCGTGCCCGAATCCCGCCACGCGGTGTTCCCGCAGCAGGCCGTTGTCGATCTCGCGCCCCGCAAGGTCGCGCGAGACGAATCCGATCCCGTGCCCCGACATCACCTGCCTGAGGACGCCGGTCAGGTCGTCGTAGTAGACGATGCTCGCGAACTCGTCGATGTCGCGCCCCATGCCCCGCAGGCGCCGCTTCAGGAAGCGATAGGCGCATCCATTGTGCGTCTTGAGGAACAGCCGGTGCCCCATCAACAGGCTGACGGGCATTTCGCCGCCTTCAAGTCCCAGCGCCGGGGAACTCACGAACACCATTTCATCGACCGGCAACTCGAAGGCCTGGAACGGATGCTGGGCCAGTTCGTCGCAGTGCTCCACGACAGCCACGTCATAACGACCTGAAGACAGGCCGTCGAGGACGTCCTCCGGCATCTCGAAGACGACGTTGAGGTCGAACTCCAGGCCGCGACTTCCGACATAGCGCTCGAAGACGTCCGGCAGGCGCCCCGTGCCGAAGCAGGGCGTGCAGCAAAACGACAGGCGGTCGCGACCCGCATGGGCGCCGACAACCGTCTCCAATTCCCGCTCGATTTCTAGGATTTTCCTGGCGCGTTCGACGATGGCGCGCCCGGCTGATGTCGGCTGCACCGATTCCTGCCCGCGATCGAGCAGCGAGGCGCCGTAGTGTTCCTCGAGCTGGCGGATCCGCCGTGAGACCGCCGACTGGGTCACGCACAGGCGCTCGGCGGCGGCGGTGAAGCTGCCGGTCTCGACGACCGCCACGAGGGTCCTGAAAAGCACGAGTTCCATGGTCGCCAAGATATGTCGCGGGACGCCGTTCGTCCATGCCGCGCGCGCATGGGCGCCATGCGGAACCGTTGTTTGACTTGCCGATCGCGAAATCTACCATCGCCACAACGGGTTCTGCGCAAGAACACGAACAACGCCGTTTGGAAACAGGGAGGCACACATGCTCGAGCTGCTTGCTTCGCGACGCAGAATGGTCCTGGGCCTGATCGCCCTCGTGGTGGTCGGGTCACTGGGCATCTGGGGATGCGCCGACCATCCCACCGAATACGAAAACCCGGACGCCAGCATCGTCACCACGCAGACGCCCAACGCGCTGATCGATGCCGCGACCCTGATGGGCTGGATCGACGAGGGCCGCCTCAACAGCACGGACCCCAACAGTCGCGACAAGGTCGTCATCATTTCGGTGGCGACGTCGGCCGCCTACGCGACCGCGCACATTCCCGGCGCGCAGCTCTGGAACTACAGCACCGAGGTCTACCAGACCCGCCTCGAGGGCGTGGCGGCCGCCGGCACGATGGTGCTGAGCGGACCGGCTCTCGACACGTTCCTGAGCCGGGCCGGCATCGACGAGCACACGACCGTGGTGTTCACGACGGCCGACGACCTGAACAAGGCCACGCGCGGCTGGTGGACGCTGCGCTACTGGGGATTCCCCAAGGAGCGCATCAAGGTCCTGCAGGGCGGCGACGCGGGCTGGACCGCGGCGGGCTACACGCTCGTGACCGAGGTTCCCACCATCACGCCGTCGGGCTTCAGCGTCCGCGAGCTCGCCGCCACCAGCACGTTCCGCGGCGACCTCCGCGTCTCGATCGGCGAGGCCATCCAGGCCGTCGACGCCATCAACAGCGGCGCCACGCCCGGCGTCAAGTGGCTTGACGTGCGCGGCGGCAGCCCGCTTCCGACCGCCTGGATCCAGCCGGCCCAGCTCGATGCCTGGAACGCCTACTACGTCACCGGCACGACGGCGACGCTGCTGCCGGAGGAGGAGCTTGTGGCGCACCTGGCCGCCTTCGGCGTGACCGAGGCGACCCCGCTGACCTACGTCAACTGCCAGGGCGGCGTGAAGTGCACGGTCCCGTTCTTCGTGCTCGACGGCATCCTCGGCTGGCCCGTGAAGTCGTACAACGGTTCGTGGGGCCAGTGGAGCACCTATTCCAACGCATCCATCGGGACGGCGTGGAAGGTCGACGTCGTCTCGCCGGGCACGGCGATCCTGCGCAGCGGCGGCACGTGGACCGCGGGCACGCCCGCGATCGATCCCGTCGCCAACGGCTCGTACACCACGATCTCCGACACGCGCGCCAACCAGGTCGAAAACGAGGATGCCGCCTACTTCAACAGCGGCGACACGACCACCCCGCCGACGGGCGGCGGCGGCGGCGGGACCGGCAGCGGTTGCTGACCCGGGCGTCCATGCATTCACCCGCCCCGCGGGGCGGTCACGAAACGAGCAAGGAGATGGATTACATGAACCGAAGCAGAGTCACCCTCGCGATCGCCGTGCTCGGCCTGGTCGTGCTGGTGGCGCCGGCGATGGCCGGCCCCCAGATGACGTTCGGCCCCGAGGACAAGGGCACGCTGCAGATCGACGTCAAGAGCCAGTTCCAGATGACGGTGCATGACGCCGACACCGTTGCCGATACGGATGCGGCCATGAACTTCAACTTCCGTCGCAACCGGATCGCCCTCATGGGCGCCTGGGGCGAGAAGCTGAGCTTCTACGCCCAGACCGAATACCAGGAGGACGTCAACCTGGGCCTGTTCGGGATCGCCGATGCCGACCAGGGCTCCAATTTCCAGATGCTCGATGCCGTCGCGCGCATCAAGATGAACGAGAAGTTCCGGATGAACGTCGGCAAGTTCAAGTACAACTTCACGCGCGAGAACCTTGAGGCCTGCGAGGCCCCGCTGACCCTGGACCGTTCGCTGTTCATCCGCACGCCGTTCACCACGACGCGCGACATGGGCGTGGCCGTGTGGGGCAACCTGGCCGAGGGCAGGTTCCAGTACCGCCTCGACGCCATGGAAGGCCGCAAGGCCCTCTCCACGGCCGTGATGCCGAAGACCGGCTTCCGCTACAGCGCGCGCGCGCATGTGTCGCTGTGGGATTCGGAAACCGAGTACGGCTACAAGGGCACGTACCTGGGCAAGAAGAAGGTCTTCACCCTCGGCGCGGCCGTGCAGACCGAGCCCGAGGTGGTCTACGAGGACGCCGTGGCGAAGACCGGCAAGCTGGACTACAACGCGTACACGGTGGACATGTTCTACGAGCGCCCGATCAACGAGACCGGGGCCTTCACCCTGTCCGGCGCCTACGAGAACATCGACTTCGATGACGCCTACCTGGGCATGAACCCCGAC
>CAINDZ010000282.1 GCA_903847545.1 uncultured bacterium
GAGACCGTCTCGTCGCCGACGCCGTGCAGCACGGCCTCGACGACGGGCTCGCCGCCGTCCAGCGTCATCAGCGGGTCGCCCAGCAGCACGTACTGCGACAGCATGTCCGGGTACGGGTAGGCCACGGGATACGCCGCGGCCACGTCAGCCTCGGCGGCCCACAGCAACTCGCCCAGCACCCAGCGGCTGCGGCCCGGGCGGCTGCCGCCGGGCCCGGCCAGCGCCGGCGCCGGCGGCCGGCTGCACCAGCGCCGGAAGATGTACTCGCCGAACGTGCGGTTGGCGACGATGAACTCGAAGCCGCTGCTCGCGTACATGCCCGAGGCGCCGGTGGCCGTCCGCAACAGCATCTTTTCGCCGATGCTGCGCTCCTGCGGCACCTGGTCGCTCTTGACCGGGTTCTGCGCCCAGTCGGCGATGTGGCACCCCAGCCCCATGAAGAACCACGGGCGGTCCGTGTTCGTCAGCAGCGACGTGTCCACGCGCTGGTTCGGGATCGTCGGCATGTCCTGCATCCAGTACTCGGACGACAGCACGTACTGGTTGGCGTGCCCCTGGTAGTTGGCCACCAGGCCGCCCTCGTTGAGCGCCGCCATCAGGACCCGGTTCGGCTCGGTCGCCGCGTACAGCCGCACCGTGTTCAGCGGCCGGTCCGACGGCGTCGGCGGCGGCCCGGTGTAGGGGAACTGCGGGTCGAGCAGCGCCTTCAGCGAGACGAGGTTGCTCTCGAGCGGCACCCCCGCGCGCTGCGACCAGGCCGTCGACATCGAGTCGCGCTCGCTCTCGATGAAGTCCAGCTCGCCGTACTGGTAGGTCAGGTACAGGAAGGCCTCGGCGCCGTAGCCGTTCGACCACTCGTCGTCGGCGACGAAGATGCCGCGGCGACGCCAGTCCTGCCCGGCCTGCGGCGACTCGACGGTGACGATCTTGTCGATCATCGCGTCGAGCTCGGCCACGCTGTTGCACGGGAGGCGGCCGGTCAGCATGTCGAACGGGGCCGAGAGCGATCCCGGGAAGTCCTCGACGGGATATTCCTGCCCGTAGAGCAGCGACGCGTACCACTTGTCCGACGCCATGAGTTCGGGCTCGTAGGACAGCACGTGCTGCGTGTGGTAGTGCGTGGGCACCCAGTCGGTCGCCCAGCCGTCGGCCTGCGCCAGGACGCGCTTGCCCAGGGCGTTCTCGTTGGCGTCGCCCACGATCACCAGCGCCCAGCTTTCCCAGGCCGTCAGGGCGTGGTCGCAGAAGCGCTTGATCGCCCAGGGGTCGCGCAGGCCGCCGCTGTACCAGTCGTAGAGGTCCTCGACGTCCACGACGTGCACCTTCAGCGCGCCGCCGGAGCGGGCAATGCGGTGCTGCACCCAGCGGTCCAGCGCCGCGCGGAAGGCCTTGTGCGTGACCACGACGACGTCGGGGCTGCCGGCGGCCGTCAGCGTGGGGTCGGTGGGGTCGTCGGCGACCGACGACTTCACGTAGTTGAACTCGACCGCGCCCGTCGTGCCGAAGTTGCCGAGGGCGTGGTAGGTGCGCCGGGTGCTGGACTGCGTCGGCATCACCGACAGCTTCCACGTCCCGCCGCCCGCGACGATGTTGCCCGCCTGCGGCGTGACGACGACCGGCGCGTGCTGGTCCGTGACGTCGAGCAGGCCGATGTCCGCCGACGTGAAGCCGGTGACCTCCATCGGCCGCGCGCCGACGACGTTGCCGCCGTGGAACCGGAGCTCGTTGCCGACCGCCTCGTACAGCGCGTCGTAGGCGACATCGGCCGAGTTCAGGTACGCGAACAGGTAC
>CAINDZ010000283.1 GCA_903847545.1 uncultured bacterium
CGCCCAGGCCGGCCACGCCCTGCAGCGTCGCGCGCGCCTCCCGCGACAGGCTGGTCGCGCGCACCAAGTCGTCCGCCGGCAGGCCCAGCTCGTTGCGCCGGCCCAGCACCGTGCGGCAGGTGACCAGGCCCCACACCGTGCAGGCGACCAGGCCCGCGACGAGCGCCATGCGCGATGTCGACGGGCCCGACGCCGCTGCGCGTCGCGGCAGCAGCGCGCCCAGCGCCAGCGCCCAGCCGGCCACCGCCAGGTAGGCCATGTACGGGGCGAGGTGGTGGCGCAGCGGCAGCACAGGCACCAGCGACAGGAACGAGCCGACCAGCGCCAGCAGCGGCAACCGCTGCCCGCCGCGCCAGCGGCGCACGCCCCACACCGACCACGCGAGCACCAGCACCCAGCCGGCCGCGGCCGCGAGCCACGAGGCCCTGGCCCCGACCACCGGGCCGGGAACGGGCAGCCACCGCGCGCACAGGCCGAGATTGGCCAGCATCACCTTCAGGCCGCCGGTCTCGTACGGCGCGCCCGCGCCGGTGGCGAACAGGCGCGCCGCCAGCACGGCTGCGCCGGCGGCGGCCACCAGCAGCAGCGTCGACGCCGCGCGCTCGAGGCGTCGCTCGCGCGCCGCGCGACCGGGCCACCACGCGATGCCGGCCAGCAGCAGCGGCAGGCCGAGCGCGTTCTCCTTCGACATCAGCGCGCCCAGCGCGGCCGCCGTCGCGAAGGCCAGGGCGCCGCGGCCCTCGTCGTCGGCGGCCAGCCAGCGCTCGACCGCCAGGAGCGCCAGCACCGCGCCCAGCAGTTCCTGCAGGCCGGCGGCCCAGTACAAGGGCGTGAAGGCCAGGGGAGAGGCCGCGAACACGAACCCGGCCAGGGCCGCGCCGGCCGCCGTCAGCCCGCCGCGCCGCGCCAGGCGCACCACCAGCAGCGCGCCGGCGCCGTGCAGCAGCAGGCGCACCACCGCGTGCGGCACCGGGTCCAGGCCCCACAGCGGCCACGTGGCCTGCCAGTAGAGGTGCTGGCTCAGCCAGCGCGCCGCCAGGCCGCCGGGACGCTCGGCCAGGCCCGCCGCGCGCGCGAGCAGGCCCCAGTCGTCGCGGCACCACCACGCGCCCAGCACCGGCAGGTGGCCCAGGACGGCGGCGGCCAGGGCGGCCAGCGCGGGCCACCAGGCGCCGCTTCGGGGCGCCGGCGCGGGCGCAGGCGCGGGCCCGGCCGGTGGTGCCGGCGGCGGGGCGGGATTGTCGGGGGTCGTTTCGCGGTCCACGGCGGCTCCGGTCGGGCGGTTCGCGCGCATGGTAACCAATCGCCGGGGGTTTTGAAACCCGAACCGTGCGGTGCTATCATGACCGGCACCCGCGTGCGCAACCGGAAACCCCCTATCGGACGAGGACCACGATCATGTCCGCTGGACGCCCCCTGCTGCTGCTGTTCCTGGCCGCCCTGCTCGCCTGCGCCGTCATCCCGTCGGCCGGCTGCCGCTCCGCCGAGCAGGCGCCCGGGCCCGTCGTGATGGATGACGCCCAGCACGAGGCGTGGGAGATCGCGCTGGTCGAGATGCGCATCGACAAGAACGAGGAGTTCCGCAAGCCGGACGCCTCGCCGCTGCCGGCCGGCGCCATCGCGACGTTCGAGGGGCTGAACTACTACTTCCCGAAGCCGGACCTGCGGTTCCGCACGAAGCTGGTCGCCGAGGCGAAGCCCGACACCGTGACGCTCGTCAAGCGCAAGGGCAACGAGGTGAAGTACGTGCGCAAGGGCACTGTCGCCTTCACGTACGGCGGGCAGGCGCACCGGCTCGGCGTGTTCGGGATGGTCGGCAGCGAGCACCCCGACTACCTGTGGCTGCCGTTCTACGACGCCACCACCGGCAAGGACACGTACGGCGGCGGGCGCTACCTGGACCTGAAGCTCGACAGCGAGGGCCTGGTCGAGGTCGACTTCAACTACGCCTACAACCCGCTGTGCGACTACAACCCCGACGCCTTCAACTGCACGCTGCCGCCGCGCTCCAACACGCTGCCGTTCGCCGTCGAGGCGGGCGAGAAGCTCTTCGGCGGCGGCCACTGATGCGCGCGCGGCCCGTGCTGTCGGCGGCCCTGGCGGTGCTCGCCGTCATGGCTGTCCTGTCGTCGCCGCGTGGCGCCGCCGCCGCCGAGGTGTCGCTGGGCTGGGCGCTGACCGACGTGGGATTGGACAACGACGGCGCCGGTCCCTTGCTGGGGCTGGGCGACCGCTCGCCGGTGGCGCCGGGCCTCGTCCTGGCTGACGCCGCCGAGTACGCGCTCAAGCGCGGCTCGCAGCCGACCATCTTCATCAACGACACCAACCCCTCGCTGCGGGGCGATGCCGAGGTGACGCTGCACGTGCTGCAGGTGGTGGGGCTGC
>CAINDZ010000284.1 GCA_903847545.1 uncultured bacterium
CCACGGCGGTTGCCCGAAGGACCGTTTCGCCACCACGGCGGACGGCGAAAAGGGGCTGAACCACCTGTGCGAGGGCTACCTGGCGTTCTTCCGCCACATCGCGCCGGGGATCGAGTTCATGGCCCACGCATTGCTGGCGGGGCGTCCCCCGGCCGGCGTGATGGGCGAAATGGCACGCCGCGATGCCGCACGGCGTTGTTGACCGGCCGCACCTTTGTTATCGTGCCGAACATGCACTGTCACCCGCCACCACCGACGAAGGAGTCGCACACCATGAAGAGGACCTTGATCGGCGCGCTGGTCGCCATGTCGATGATCGCGGGCGCGGCGCAGGCCGAGACGGCCTGGGGCCTGCGCGGGGGCATCACCTCGGACCCGGACCAGGTGCACGTGGGCCTGCACGTGGTCGGCGGCGAGCTGTTCAACAACGGCTGGTTCATCCCGAACATCGAGGTCGGCTTCGGCGACGACCTGACCCTGATCGCCCTGAACCCCGAGCTGGTCTACAAGTTCAGCAAGCGCGGCGGGGCGGACTGGGGCTTCTACATCGGCGGCGGGCTGGGCGTGAACTTCATGAGCTGGGACAACAACGTGCCCGGCGACGACTCGGACACCAAGGTCGGCATCAACTTCCTGGGCGGCATGACGCGCAAGCTGTCGGCCGGGAACGACTTCTTCCTGGAGCTGAAGCTGGGCGCCCAGGACTCGCCCGACGCGAAGGTGACCGCCGGGTTCACGTTCTACTAGGCCCGCGCCCCATTGTTGATCACGAAGGGGGCGCCGCGCGGTGCCCCCTTCTCCCACGCCGAAAGGACCCCGATGAAGGGCAATATCGCCACGCCGCGCCTGTTCGCGCGCGCGCTGACCGTGCTGGCGGTCGCGCTGTATGTCGCCACACTGGTGCTGCCGTTCGTGCACGGCACCATCCGGATGCTGTTCGCGTTCTCGCGCGACCTGACGCTGCTGAAGTTCATGCAGGCGATGGCCGACAAGCAGCCCGGCGCCGTCACCGCGGTCGTGGCGTTCGTCGTCGTCGTGCTGCCGCTGGTGCTGCTGGGCACGGCGCTGCTGGTGGCCTGGGCGCCGTGGCGCGTGGTGCCGCGCCGGCTGCGGGCGCTGGGCCCGCGCCTGCGGCTGGGCGCCTGGGCCGTCGCCGCGCTGGGCGCCGTGTTCATGGTCGGTATGTGCGCCGCCTCGAGCGCCACCGGCGGGCCGAAGCTGCGCCTGCTGCCGGGCGGCTGGTGCTTCTGCGCCTCGCTGCTGGTGGCGGCCGCCGCGGTGATGCTGGCCGTGCCGTCGAGCCAGGACGTGCCCGAGGCGTGATCGAGGCCTACGACGCGCGTTGGCCGCGGAGTTTTGCCGCGGTGCGCGACGAGCTGCGCGGCGTGTTCGCGCCCCTGGACGTGCAGGTCGAGCACATCGGCAGCACCTCCGTGCCCGGGCTGGCGGCCAAGCCGGTCATCGACGTGCTGCTCGGCGCGTCCTCGCTGCCGCTGGTCGAGTCGCGGATCGCCGCCTTGCAGGCCCGCGGCTACGCCTACGCCCCACAGTACGAGGACGTGCTGCCCGAACGCCGCTACTTCCGCCGCATGCCGGGCGCCCTTCCGCGCATCCACCTGCACGCCGTCGTGACCGGGTCCGCCATCTGGCGCGAGCACCTGGCGTTTCGCGATGCCCTGCGGGCGGATGCAGACCTGCGCGCGCGCTACCAGGACCTGAAGCTGCGCCTGGCCCGCGAGCACGCCGCCGACAAGGCGGCGTACACGGAGGCGAAGGGGCCGTTCATCCGGGCGGTGATCGAGGCGGCTTTAGGTGATGGGGCGGGGGCTTGAGGGTGGGGGCGGTGCTGGTTGGCGTGGTTGCGGGAGGTGGGACCGGCGCGCGGGGGTGAGCCTTGCTTGCGCCGGCGCAAGTCCACATCATCCAACAGGGGGCTGACCTGATGACAAGACTGACAATCATGATCGTGGCCGCGCTCGCCGGCTTCGGCGGCGCCGCAGTGGCCAGCCCCGCCGCCCCCGATTCAGCCGCCATCGCGGGCGTGACCGCGGCGTTCCACGCCGCACTGGCGGCGGGAGACTCGACCGCAGCGCTGGCGTTGCTGGCCGACGATGCGGTCGTGCTGGAGGGTGGCGACCGCGAGACGCGGGCCGATTACGCGGCGCATCACCTGGGGGCGGACGTCGCCTTCGCGCAGGCGATGACTGGGACGCGCACGGTCGAGGGCGTGGCGCAGGTCGGCGACGCGGCGTGGGTGTGGGCCACCTCCACCGAGAGCGGCACGTGGCACGACCACGCGGTCGACGCGGTCGGGGCCGAGTTGATGGTGCTCTCGCGGGAGGGCGGGGATTGGCGCATCCGCGCCATCCACTGGTCGTCGCACAAGCGTCGTCCGTAGCGAGGGTCAGGTGGGCTGCGTGACCGTCGGCGGCATGACCTGCTCGATGGTTTCGGCGAGCAGGCGGCTGTTCAGGGGCTTGGGCACGTGGGCGTCGAAGCCGACCTCGGCGCACAGGGCGGTGTCCTCGGGCAGCACGCGCGCCGTCAGCGCGACCAGCGGCAGGCGGGCGCGGCCGGTGGCCCGTTCGTGCTCGCGCCACTGGCGGGCTACGTCGATGCCGTCCAGGTTGGGCATCTGCAGGTCGAGCAGCGCGCCGTCGAAGCTCTTCGAGTAGAGGGCGGCCAGCGCCTCGACGCCGTCCTCGGTCAGCGTGACCTCGTGGCCCCACTTCTTCAGCAGCGTCACCACCAGCTTCTGGTTCACCACGTTGTCCTCGGCGACCAGCAGGCGGCGGGGCGTCGCGCGCGGGGTTGCCGCGGTCGCCGTCGCGGTCGCATCGGCGGCCCTGATGGCCGCGGCCACCTGGACCACCGGCAATTCGAGCGCGAAGCGGAAGCACGATCCTTCGCCCACGCGGCTCTCCAGGAGCAACTGGCCGCCCATCATCGCCACCAGGCGACGGCAGATGTGCAGGCCCAGGCCGGTGCCGCCGTAGCGACGGGTGTGCGTGTCGTCGGCCTGCTGGAAGGCCTCGAAGATCAGGTCCTGCTTCTCGGGCACGATGCCGATGCCGGTGTCGCAGACGCTGAACTCCAGGAACTGGCGCGAGGCGTCGGCCGCGGCAACGCGCACCGACAGACCGACCGAGCCCTGCTCGGTGAACTTGAAGGCATTGCCCAGCAGGTTGACCAGGACCTGGCGGATGCGCGCCGCGTCGCCGACCAGGGCGGGCGCCAGGGCCGTGTCGATGTTCCAGTCCAGGTGCACGCCGCGGGCGTTCGCCGTCACCAGCAGGGTGCGCCGGATCTTCTCGAGCTCCTCGGCGGGGGCGAACTCGTGCGGGTCCAGGCGCAGCGCCCCGGCCTCGATGGCCGAGACGTCCAGGATGTCGTTGATGACCGTCAGCAGCGAGCGGCCGGACTCGAGGGCCACCTCGAGCTGCTCGCGCTGCATGTTCTCGAGCCGGGTGTCGAGCACCAGCTCGGTCATGCCGAGCACGCCGTTGAGCGGCGTGCGGATCTCGTGCGACATGTTCGCCAGGAAGGCGCTCTTGGCGCGGCTGGCGGCCTCGGCGCCGTCGCGGGCCTGCTCCAGGTCGCGCTCGACCTGCAGGCGTCGCTCGATCTCGGCCTCGAGCTCGCGCTGGCGCGTCGCCAAGTCCTGCAGGTGCCCCGCCTCGGCCTTCAGGCGCGCGGTCAGCGACTGCGCCCGCAGCTGCCCCACCCACACCAGCGCCGACAGCGCCATCGACATCGCGGCCAGCGCGACCAGGCCCCACAGGAAGACGCGGGGACTGTCGGCCAGCGAGCCGTCGATGGCGGCCTCGCGCGTCACCGTCAGGGGGAAGTGGTCGGTGCGGACGCAGCTGAGCAGCCGCGCATGGTCGGCCGACAGTGCGGTCTGGCCCGGCATCGGCAGGCGGCCCGGACGCGGGCCCGCCTGCGGCGCCCGGTCCCTGCCGAGGACGTGCTCCTCCCAGGTCAGCCACAGCGTCTCGTCGGCGATGGCCGACTTGCCCAGGATCTGGGCGCGCAGCGTGGCCGTGGGCACGAACGCCAGCAGCCAGCCTTCGTGGCGATCCAGGACGCGGCACTCGCCGGCGAGCAGCAACTGGTCGTGGGCCGGGAGGTAGTCGACATCGGTGGCCGGCGCGTTGTCGGTGCCTGTTTGCGGAGCCGCCCATTCGGACGCGAACGGGGCGCCGGGATCGCGCCGCGGGTCGCGCGAGTCGAGCACGATGTCGCCCTTCGCGTCCAGCAGCACCAGCCGCGAGAACAGCGGCTGGCCGCCCGGCAGCGCGCGGGACAGGCGCCGGTCGAACTCGGTCTCGAGGTCGAGCAGGCTGATGCGCAGGCCGTACTCGAGGCTGAGGCCGAGCGCCGCGTTCTCGAAGTACGCGCTGACCTCGCGCCGGTTGGCCAGGTCGGCCACCTCGGACTGCAGGCCGGACACGAAATGGTCGAGCGAGACGCCGAGCGCCGCCGTGTGGCCGAGCTCGTCGCGCACGAAGTTCTCGTGCTGCGCCTGCCGCAGCGTGTACAGCCCCTGGATCAGGAACCCCACCAGGGCGACCGCCGGCAAGCCGACACCGACGACCGCAAGCCACGGTCGACGGTGCAGGACGCCGGTGATGCCCGGGCGGCGGCTCATTGCGCGGTGGCGCCCTTCCGGAAGAAGTCGGGGAAGTACGTCCACACGCCGGGGTAGTACTTGCGCACGAGGTTCTCGTAGGTGCCGTCGGCGCGGCAGCGCGCCAGGAACGCGGCGAACGCGGCCTCGAGCTCGGGCGAGTCCTTCGGGAACGCCGCGGCCATGTGCTGCGGCTCGGAGAGCGGGCCCAGGATCTTGATCTTGCCCTGCCAGCGGCGCAGCGCGACCAGCGCGTCGGGCACGTCCAGGATGGTCAGTTCGGCCATGCCGCCCAGCAGGTTCGGCGCCATGTGGTTGAGGCTGCCCTCGTAGTTGACGACCATCGCGCCGTGGCCCGACAGGTCGTACAGCTTCGGGTCCAGGCACGTGTTCGGCTTGGCGAGCACGCTGACGCCCTTGATCAGCTTGTAGGTGACGGCGATGTCGCCGGCCAGCGATCCGGTCGGCGTGATCGGGGCCGTGCGCGCGGAGGCCGGCGCGATCAGCCAGATCTGCGTCGGGAACATCGGCTCGGCGAAGTTCACCAGCTTCTGGCGCCACGGCAGCACCGTCATGCCGTGCGCGATCATGTCGCCGCGCACCGGCGCGGTGCCGGTGATGGTGACCTCGCCGCCGGCGCGCTTGAACGTCAGCCCGGTCAGGTCGGTGTAGGTGTGGTCCCAGTCGGTCTCGACGTACTCGTACTCGACGCCGATCTCGCGACAGAACATCTTCACCAGGTCAACATCGAGGCCGTCGCCGGCGCCGGTGATGAAGTTCGCGTAGGGCAGGCCCAGGTGACGCAGCTTGCCGGCGGCCTTGATCTCGGGCAGGTCGTGGCGCGGCGGCGCCTGGACGACGGGCTCGCCGGTCGTCGCCGTCGCGGTCGGCGTCTGGGCGAACACCGCCGTCGCGCCCAGCACGAGCGCCAGCAACAAGGTCATCATCGCGCGCATGGTCATCCTCCACGTCGCACATGTCGGCCATGACCCGGTCGCACGGAGGACCGGGGGATCATGTGGGATATCGGCTGAAGGCGCGGGCGGTTGACCGTATTATGATGCGGCACCGAAGAGGGCCCGCGGGCCACAGTGAAAACCATTCTCA
>CAINDZ010000285.1 GCA_903847545.1 uncultured bacterium
CCCGGGCACCTGCCCGAGCAGGGCTTCGGCTGGCGCGAGGTCAATGCCCTGGCCGCGCCGGCGCCGCCGCCGGCGACGGTCGCGCCGCGCCCCCTGCTCGTGCGCCGCCTGCTGCCGAGACCACGACCGCTGCTGTCCGGCGGCCTCGACCTGGTCCGCACCGACCCCCGGCGACTGCTGCAGGCCGCCGCCACGCCCGGCAGCGCCCCACGCGCGGACGGCACGCTGCGCGTGCACGGACCCTTCCTGCTGGCGGACGGCTGGTGGGCCAGCGAGGTGCGGCGCGCCTACCACTACCTCGAGGACGAGCGCGGCCGCGTGCTGTGGATCTTCCACGTGGAGGCCGAGCAGCGCTGGTACCTGCACGGCTTCGTCGAGTAGGCCCGCGCCATGTCCCCCGCCTACGCGCCGCTGTGGTGCAAGTCGTACTACTCGTTCCTGGAAGGGGCCTCGGCGCCCGACGACCTGGTGGCGCGCGCGGCCGCGCTGGGGCTGCCGGCGCTGGCGTTGACCGACCGCGACGGCGTGTACGGCGCGCCGGCCGCCCACCAGGCGGCGAAGGCGGCCGGCGTGAGGCTCATCATCGGCAGCCAGGTGGGCGTGGCCGGGGATGCGGGCGACCCGGCGGCGCAGGCCGACGAAGCCGGAAGTGCGGCGACAGCGACCATCCTCCTGCTCGCCTGCGACCGGCGCGGCTACGTGAACCTCTGCCGCCTGCTGACCACCGGCCGCCTGCGCATGCCCAAGGGCCGCTGCCTGGTCACGTGGAAAGATGTAAACGCGCACCACGAGGGACTCATCGCCCTGTGGGGCCCGCACGGGCGCGTGCCGCTGCGCCGGCTGTGCGGGCTGCGCGAGGCGTTCGGCGACCGCCTCTACGCGCTGGCGGTGCGCCACCGGCAGGCCGGCGACGCGCGCGCCGAGGCCGACCTGCGCCGCCGCGCGCGGCGCGTGGACTCGCCCATCGTGGCCGCCACCGAGGTGCTGTACCACGTGAAGGCGCGGCAGCCGCTGCAGGACGTGCTGACCTGCGTGCGCGAGGGCGTGACCATCGCGCAGGCCGGGCTGCGCCTGCGGCCCAACGACCGCCACGCGCTGGCCGGGCCACGCGCCTTCGCGCACCTGTTCGCCGACGACCCGGCCGCCGTGGCGCGCACGCTGGAGGTGGCCGATCGCTGCCGCTTCGACCTGGGCGACCTCAGGTATCGCTACCCGGCCGAGCAGCTGCCGTTCGGCATGTCGACCGCGCGCTGGCTGGACCAGCTGGTGCGGCAGGGCGCGCGCGAGCGCTTCGGCGACCCGGTGCCGGACGACCTGCGCGCGCGGCTGGAGACCGAGCTGCAGCTGATCCACGAGCTGGACTACGACGGCTACTTCCTGACGATGTACGAGATCGTGCGGTTCTGCCGCGAGCAGGGCATCCTCTGCCAGGGGCGCGGCTCGGCGGCGAACTCGGTGGCGTGCTACTGCCTGAAGATCACCGCGGTGAACCCGCGCGAGGTGGACCTGCTGTTCGAGCGCTTCATCTCGCGCGAGCGGGCCGAGCCGCCGGACATCGACCTGGACATCGAGCACGACCGGCGCGAGGAGGTCATCCGGCACGTCTACGAGAAGTACGGGCGCGAGCGCGCGGCGATGGTCGCCAACGTGGTGCGCTTCCGCCCGCGGTCGGCCATCCGCGAGGTGGGCAAGGCGCTGGGCCTGCCCGCTGTGAACCTGGACCGGCTGGCGAAGCTGGCCAGCCACTACCGCGCCGACGACATGCCCGACGAGACGCTGCGCGGCGCGGGCTTCGACCCCGCGGCGCCGCTCATCGCCCACTTCCGGCGGCTGGTCGGCGAGATCCAGGAGGTGCCGCGCCACCTCTCCATCCACCCGGGCGGCTTCCTGCTGGGCCACGAGCCGGTGCACGACCTGGTGCCCATCGAGAACGCGACGATGCCCGGGCGCACCGTCATCCAGTGGGACAAGTACGCGGTCGAGTCGCTGGGCCTGTTCAAGGTGGACCTGCTGGGGCTGGGCGCGCTGAACCACCTGCACCGCGCGTTCGACCTGCTGCGCGAGCACCGCGGGCAGGAGATGTCGCTGGCGCGCATCCCGCGCGGCGACCGGCCCACCTTCGAGATGCTGCACCGCGGCGACTCGGTCGGCACCTTCCAGGTGGAGAGCCGCGCGCAGATGAACATGCTGCCGCGCCTGCGCCCGGACACGTACTACGACCTGGTCATCCAGGTGGCGATCATCCGCCCGGGCCCCATCACCGGCGGCATGCTGCACCCATATATAGAGAGGCGGCACGGGCGGCAGCCGGTCACGTACCCCCACCCCTCGCTGGAGCCGATCCTGCGCAAGACGCTGGGCGTGCCCCTGTTCCAGGAGCAGGTGATGCGCCTGGCGATGGTCGCGGCCGACTACACCCCGGGCGAGGCCGACCAACTGCGCCGCGACATGGCCACCTGGCGCTCGCACGGGCCGATGGAGCAGCACCGCGAGAAGCTGGTCGGGCGCATGGTGGCCAAGGGCATTGCGCAGGAATTCGCCGAGCGGGTGTTCCAGCAGATCAAGGGGTTCGGGGAGTACGGCTTTCCGGAGAGCCATGCGGCGAGCTTCGCGCTGATCGCGTACGCCACGTCATGGCTGAAGTGCCACCATCCCGACGTGTTCACGTGCGCGCTGCTGAATGCGCAGCCGATGGGGTTCTATACGTCGGGGACGATCGTCGAGGATGCTAAGCGCCATCATCTTGTCATCCTTCCTATCGACGTTTCCGTGTCCGCATGGGATTGCACATTGGAGGTGGTGCCGGGCGACGTCGGTGTGCATGGGTGCGCTCCCGGCTCCGCGCTTCGCCCTTCGGGCTCGCTCGGGCCTTCGGCCCGAGTCGCCGGGAGCGCACCCATGCACACCGACGTCGCCGCACCGCCGCCAATGGGCATTCGCATGGGGATGCGGTACGTGAAAGGGATGCGGCAAGAGGTGGCGGAGCGCATTATCGCGGGGCGGCCGTATCGGGATATCGGGGAGTTGTATCGGCGAGGGCGGGTGCCCGTCGAGATGCTCACTTCGTTGGCGGAGTGCGGGGCGCTGGCGGGGTTGGAACCGGAGAGGCGGCGGGCGTTGTGGGTGGTGCATGGGCTCAGTCGGCGGGAGCGGCCGGAGCAGCTGGTGCTGGCGCTGCCGGAGGCGGGGGCGCCGGCGCTGCCGGAGCTGGGGTGGTTCGACACCGTGAACTGGGA
>CAINDZ010000286.1 GCA_903847545.1 uncultured bacterium
AAGCCGGCCCTGACGACGACGCGCGCGGTGCGCCCGTCCTGCTCGATGGCCTCGAGCGCGCCGACGCCCGGGTCGCGGTAGTCGGCGTCCAGCAGGTTGTGCACGCTGACCGACACGGACACGATGTCGCGCCAGCGTCGCGTCTGCAGCGTCGCGTTGACCAGCCACAGGTCGTCCAGCAGGACGCCGCCGGCGGTCGTGCGCTCGCTCGCGTACTGGGCCTCGAGGCCCGCCAGCAGCCACGAGCCCGCCACGGGGGCCGACGCGTTGAGCTTGGCCAGCACCTCGGGCGAGTTCACCAGGTGCGCGCCGGTCGCGTCGTCCTCGGTGTGGGTGTAGGTCAGGCTGGCCCGCAGGAAGGCCTGCGCGGCCGGCTGCCCCTCCACCTGCAGCTCGAAGCCGCGGGCCTCGACGCGGTCGAGGTTGGCCGGATAGTACAGGCCGCCCACGGACTCGGGGTCCTGGAGCTCGCCGATCAGGTTCGTGACGTCGTTGGCGAACCCGGAGACCGACGCCCGCCAGCCTGCGCCCAGGCGGCGCTCGCCCACCACCTCGTACGTCGTGACCTCCTCCGGCTCCAGGTCGGGATTGGTGCGCGCGCTGAGGCCGCCGTCCTCGTAGTGGAATTCGTAGGCGTTGGGGGCGCGGAAGGCGCGCCCATACAGGAGCTTAAGCGTGGTCCCGGCATCCAGGTCCAGCACGCAGGCCAGGCGCGGGTTCAATGCATCGCCGAACGAGTCGTAGTGGTCGTAGCGCACGCCGGCAGTCACGCCGACCGACGTGGCGGGGCGGTACTCGTCCTGCAGGAAACACCCGAACACGCGGGTCTCCGGGTCGATATCGAGGTACGAGTACGGAGGCGACGACAGGTCGAAGTTGCGCATCGACTGGTGGAAGTCGTACCGGTACTCGGCGCCGGCGACCGCCTCGTGGCGGGCACCCGGCTTCCAGTCGACCTGGAACTCGCCGCCCACCGACTCGGCCAGGCTCTCGTCGCGATTGACGAGCAGGTTGCGCGGCTCGCCCTCGGGCGCGATGTCATAGGGATAGTCGCCACTGTACTTGTACCAGTCGTAATAGAGCCGCGCCGCAAGGCCCCTCGTCGCCGACAGGGCATGGTCGTAGCGGACCTCGGCGAAGGCACGGGCGTCGAAAGTCTCGCGCGGGACGTCGGCCGGCATGCCCCAGGCCGGGGGCCCGTGCTTGGTGCGCTCGCCGTAGAGGGCCTCGAAGGTCAGGTCGCCGTGGCGATGGCTGGCCAGCAGGCGGCGCGCCGACTGGTCGTCGCCGTCGGGCAGGATGCCGTCCCCCGCGCCGGCGTCGGCGAACTCGCTGATGAACAGGCGGTCCTGGCCGCGGCTGCCGAAACCGCTCGCCGACAGGAGGGTTTCGTCGCCGAAGGTGTCCCGCCGACCCCATGTCAGCCGGCCGCGCCAGGTACCGAGCGAGCCGGCCTCGGCCGCCGCCTCGAAGCCGTCGAGGGCGCCGCCCTGCCGGGTCAGCACGTTGATGATCGCGAAGAAGGCGTTGTTGCCGTAGAGCGCCGAACCGGGCCCGCGCACGATCTCGACGCGGTCCACCAGGTCCAGGTCGAGGATGAAGTCCTCGGTGACCGCGGCGGTGTCGTAGAGCGGGTCGTTCAGGCGGTGGCCGTCGACCAGCAGCAGCAGCCGTCCCCCGAAGTCGCCCGGGCGGTTGAAGCCGCGGACGCCCGCGAACCCGTAGGTTCGCGGGTTGATGGCGTAGAATCCCGGCACGCTCTGCAACAGGTCGGCCAGGGTACGCCAGCCGTAGGCACGGATCTCGGTCGCCGTGACGACCGTGACCGACGACGGCGCGTCGGAGGCGTCCTGGTCGCGCTTGGCCGCGGAGTAGACCGGGATCGACATGAGCTGCTCGAGGC
>CAINDZ010000287.1 GCA_903847545.1 uncultured bacterium
CCCTGTGCTATCATGCCCTGCGGCGGCCGCGCGGCCGCCCGCGGAATATAAGCCCACCCCGCCCGAAAGGCACCCCGCGATGCGCCTGCCCGGCTCCGGACAACACGTGTTCGCCACCGTGCGCGGCCCGGTCGGCCTGGCCTGGACGCCGCGCGGCGTCTGCCGGCTCGAGATCGGCCAGCCCGACACCGACGCCGCCCGGGCGTCGCTGGCCGCCCGCTGCCCCGACCTGCCGTACGTGGCGAAGCCCGCCGCCCCGGTCGCGGCGCTGGTCACGCGCCTGCGCGCGGGCCTGGCCGGCGGCAACGACGACTACCGCGACATCCCCGTCGACGACGGCGATGCCCCCGAGTTCGCCCGCCTGGTCTGGCGCCGCCTGCGCAAGGTGCCGCGCGGCGCGGTCATCACCTACGGCGAGCTGGCCGCCGCCTGCGGCCGCCCGCAGGCCTCGCGCGCCGTCGGCCGCATCATGGGCGCCAACCCGGTCCCCATCATCGTGCCCTGCCACCGCTGTGTCGGCGCCGACGGCTCGCTCACCGGCTTCTCGGCGGCGGGCGGCCTGCCGCTCAAGGCGCGCCTGCTGCACGACGAGGGCTGGGTGCGCGACCAGGAACACGCCCGCGGCCTGGCCCACCTGTCGAAGGTCGACCCGAAGATGCGCGCCCTCATCCGCCGCCACGGCCCCTACCTGGCGCGCGCCGACCGCAAGCGCCCGCCCTGGGAAACGCTGGTGACCGCCATCATCCACCAGCAGCTCTCGCTTAAGGCCGGGCAGACCATCGCCGGCCGCGTGAGCGACCTGGTGCCCGGCCCCGGCTACCCCACCCCCGCGCAGATGCTCGCCATCGACACGGCCACGCTGCGCTCGGTCGGCCTGTCGAACGCGAAGGCCGGCTACGTGCACGACCTGGCCGCGCGCGTCGCCGATGGCCGCCTCGACCTGCGCTCGCTGAACCGCCTCGACGACGACGCGGTGATCGCCGCGCTGACGACGGTGCGCGGCATCGGCGAGTGGTCGGCGCAGATGCACCTCATCTTCCACCTCGGCCGCCTCGACGTGCTGGCCACCGGCGACCTGGGCCTGCGCGCCGCGGCCGGCAAGCTGTACGGGCTGGGCGAGCACGCGACACCGGCGCAATTGACGGCGATCGCCGAGCCGTGGCGACCGTACCGGTCGATCGGGTCGTGGTATTTGTGGGAGGGGTTGGACAGCGGGGGGATTTGATGGCGGTGAGGCGGACGGGACTTGCGCCGGCGCAAGTCTACCGGGATGCGGCAGCCGCACTCCAGCCCGTCGCGGGACTCCAGTTGCCGATCGCCCGCAAGGCTGGCGTTCCCGCGATCGCGAGCACCGGCCCGATGAACGTCTCCAGGTCGAGCGCCACGTCACGAAATGACGCCGGTGCCTGTTCGATTCGCGCCCTGTTCAGGAAGGCCGACCACTGGACCTGCTTGTCGGCGATGAATGGCGACGACAGGGCCACCAGCGGCAGCACGAGCGTGGTTTCCCGACGTTCAAGCGTCAGGCGCACCGCCTCGACAAGGACAGCCCCTTCGAAGTCGAATTGCCGCGACAGGTGCCACACGTCGAAGAAGTCTTTCATGCGCGTGTTCAATTGGCCATGACGGACCATGGCCTCGATCTTCTCTGCGATGACACTCTCCCTGCTGTAGCACAACAGCCTTGAGGGCGGGCCGTCGAGGACGGGCGGCAATTCAGCGGCCGCCGGGGCAGGGTGAACGGCATCGCCGAACCCGATGTCGACCTGCATGTGGACTCGCGCCGTTCCGAGTCGCCCCTCGAAGCGGGCCCGCAGGCCTCCGTATTCCGCGTGGTCAACAATCTGCTCGATGCGCAGCGAATCCTGGACGAAATCCAGACCATCGGGCGCCACCTCACAAGCCATGACCTCGCGGAGACTCCCGAGGATGTTCTCCTCGGCGTTGCTCGTCCTGGCCAGCAGGTCGATGTCCATGGTGGGCCGCTGCACAGGGCAATCCCAGGCGGCCATGACCAGTGCGCCCTTCAGGATGAATCGTTCGGAGTGGGCAGACTGGGTGAGGCGGTAGAGAAATCGGTCCATGGCATAGTACTGAAGCAATTCGTTGAACGGACGCCGTTCCGCGTGGGCGCGATTGAGAAGCCTCTGCCGGACGGAGGCCGCGACGTCCTTCTTCCCCGTCACAGAATCGCCTCCACATAAGGCCTCATGACCCGGTCGACCCGACACACCTTCGCATAACGCATGACGGATTCGAAATCCGTCCGGCCGCGAATGCGATAAGACCGCAGGGCCTCCTGCACCACATCCATGCCGATCCGGTTGCGGAACTTGAAGCAGTCGGCAAGCGTCTTCTCCGCGCAATAGATCCTGACCGACGCCCCGTCGATCCTGTGTACCTCGATGCCCGCCGCATGCGCCTCGTCCCCGAAGGAATGGGCCTGCACGGGTGGGTGCTGCAGGCTCGGCACACGACTCCCGCGTCGCACCGCTATCGAGACCTGATGCGGGATCTCGGTGGTCAGCCCATGGAAGGAAAGCGCTGAGACGAGGCACACCACGCCGTTCGGGATTCGCAGCCCGACGACCACCAGGTCGGGATCGCTGATCTCGGGAAGGTCCGTGAGCCGATAGACGCCGCGACTCACCATCTCGATCACGCCCCTGTCCCTGAGCCCGTACAGCTGGCTGCGGGACATGCCGTGCCGCAGGGCCTCACTCATGCGGAGTTGGCCTCCGTGGTCACGGAACAGGATGTCGGGTCGTTGCGTCACGCTGCCCCCGCGGTACAAAACGTTTACACATTCAAACAAGTGTAAACATTATGTACGCATCGCCATTTTCCCGCAAGGCCAGGTGCTGCAACGATCCCGCCACGGAACTTGCGCCGGCGCGAGTGGCCCACAACCATTATATGGAATAATCATTTAGCCTTTTCGGGACCGCCTTTGATATGACGAACGCGGCAGCCAACGTGTCCCCCAACAATTACGGGGCGGCGCAGCCCGAAAGCCGCCACCGCCCCGACCCATCCCCACGGGTACGTATGTTTCCTCGCTCAGTTGTCCAGCGCCCCCCCGGCGATCCACAGCCGCACCTTCTCCAGCTCGGCCGCCGACAGCGCCGCGCCGCCGAAGGGCATGCGCGCGCCGGTCGACGGGTCGCCCTGCAGCTTCAGGTACAGCACCGAGGTCGACGGGCTGCCCGGCACCACGCGCGTGCCGGCGTAGCCGGTCGCCGCGACGTTCACCAGCATCGCCGTGCCGGCCGAGGCGCGCAGGTCCATGCCCGCATTGGCCACCGCGCCGTGGCACGACGTGCAGTGCGCATCCCAGATGGGCTGC
>CAINDZ010000288.1 GCA_903847545.1 uncultured bacterium
GCAACAGCGCCCTGGCCGCCGGCACCCCCGTCTATGGCTTCCGCGTCTACCGCGATGCGGGCTGCTCGGACCTGGCCGCCTCCGCGGACAACGTCGCGCAGGGCGCCGGCCAGACCGCCTGGACCGCGCCCGCGCTGCCCTCCGGCAACTACTGGTGGCGCGCGTGGGCCGGCGATGGGGTCAGCCGCACCGACCTGACGGCCGCCGAGCCCTTCACCGTGACGACGTACACCAGCGGCGTCGACCTGGGCGCCACGCTGGCCCTGCACGTGCTGGGCAGCGACCGGTTCCGCCTGACCCTGCCCGCGCGCGCCGACGTGACGGTCGACATCCACGATGCCCGCGGCGCCCGCGTGCAGCGCCTGTTCAGCGGCAGCCTCGACGGCGGCGAGCGGGCCCTGGCGTGGGACGGTCGCGACGGCCAGGGCCGCACCGTGGCCAGCGGCGTGTACTTCGTGCGCGCCCGGGTGGACGACCGGTTCCTGGTCGGCCGCATCATGATCGTGCGCTGAACGCTCCACGGGCGGCTGCTCGCCGAAATGAGACGACCCCCGGCCCACGACCTGGACCGGGGGCCCCGCGCGGGGCATGGCGCGCCCCCGGGGGCCGGGCGCCGGCGCCCGGCAGGCCCGCCGACGGCATCGCCCATCCTCGCGGTAACGCATTTGTTTGCAACACATTGATGGAGCATCAGCATTCTTCCCGGGGATGCGCTTGCCAATTGCCGACAGATCACGGACAATTAGCGTTGACCGGCGCTGACTCGATGGAGGTATGTGCAGTTTCGTGTGCTGTTTTGCACGGCAGAACACACTCGTCGTGAGTGATTCGAATCCACGGGAACGGGGACAGCGGAATGGTGCCTCTGCAGGCTCAGGTACAGAACTTCAATCGGGAAGTGGCGGACGGTCAACGGTTTGAATTCGGCAAGAACTGGAAGAAATTCCTCGCGATCCTGAGCGACGAGCGCATCTCCGAGGCGGAAGAGTCCCTCAAGAGGATGCTGCGCGTCGAATCCCTTGCCGGCCGGACCTTCATCGACGTGGGCTCGGGCAGCGGCCTGTTCTCCCTGGCCGCCCGACGGCTGGGTGCCCGCGTGTGCTCCTTCGACTACGACCCTTCGTCGGTCTGGTGCACCAACGAATTGCGTCGCCGCTATTTCCCCGACGATCCGGAGTGGAAGGTACTCCAGGGCTCGATCCTGGATGCCGACTTCGTCGCCACCCTCGGCTCCTTCGACATCGTCTACAGCTGGGGCGTCCTGCACCACACCGGCGACCTCTGGAAGGCGCTGGAGGTGGTGCGTTCGCTGGTGGCGCCGCGCGGGCTCCTGTTCATCGCCCTCTACAACAATGCCGGCCGCATGAGCACTTACTGGCTGGGCGTGAAGCGAAGCTATTGCAGGATGCCGCGCGGCCTCAAGGGGCTGGTCCTGTACCCGGCCTTCGTCCAGATCTGGGCCCCGAGGAGCGTGCTCGAGATCCTGAAGGGCCGCCCCTTCCACACCTGGCGCAACTACTACAAGAAGCGCGGGATGACCGCCTGGCGTGATGTCGTCGACTGGGTCGGCGGCTACCCGTACGAGCCTTCCGAGCCGAAGGACATCTTCCTGTACTACTACGACCGCGGCTACGAACTGCGAAACCTGACCACCACGACGGGTCTGGGCATCAACCAGTTCGTGTTCGAGCGCATGCGCGGCTAGCCCATCAGTCTTTCGAATCGCTTGCGCCCAGGCCCGACATGGGGGACATTGGACCGGCGTGTCCACTCGGGCTGATCGCCCGTGGGCAGGCGGGCAGCCCGTGTACATGCTTGCATGACGCGAAACCGTGACAATCGCAGGGAGCGGGGAAGACAGCATGGCGGAAGCGACGGCCGACACCACCGGGTTCACGCAGGAAGTGGCTCGCGGGAAGCGGTTCGAGTTCGGGAACAACTGGAAGAAATTCCTCGAAATCCTCGATGACGAACGTATCGCGGAAGCCGAGCTTTCCCTCAAGAAAATGCTGCGCGTCGAGACGCTCGAGGGGCGCACGTTCATCGATGTGGGCTCGGGCAGCGGCCTGTTCTCGCTGGCCGCCCGGCGCCTCGGCGCCAAGGTGCGATCCTTCGACTATGACCCGTCGTCGGTCTGGTGCACGACGGAGTTGCGCCGCCGCTATTTTCCCGATGACGCCGACTGGGTGGTCGGCCAGGGGTCGATCCTGGACGAGGCCTTCGTGGCCTCGCTGGGAACGTACGACATCGTCTACAGCTGGGGCGTGCTGCACCACACGGGCAACATGTGGAAGGCCCTGGATCTCGCCCATACCCTGGTCAAGCCGGGCGGCCTGCTGTTCATCGCCCTCTACAATCACGTCGAGCGGCTGAGCGCCTATTGGCTCTTCGTCAAGCGGGCCTATTGCCGCATGCCGCGCGGCCTTAAGGGCCTGGTCCTGTACCCGGCATTCGTTCAGATGTGGCTGCCCCGGACGATTCTGGAGTTCCTCAAGGGCAAGCCCTTCTATTCGTGGCGCAACTACCACAAGAAGCGCGGCATGACGGCGTGGCGGGATGTCGTCGACTGGGTCGGCGGCTACCCGTACGAGCCCTCGCAGCCGAAGGACATCTTCACGTTCTACTTCGATCGCGGCTACGAGATGCGCAACCTGTTGACGACGACGGGCCTGGGCATCAACCAGTTCGTCTTCCAGCGCGTGGCGAAGTAGCTCCCGCGACCTGTCCGCCCTTGCCGACGCCGGGCAACACGTCGCAGGGTCCGGTCCGGCAAGGCCGCTCCGGCGGTGGGCCGGCCGCGTCCGCGAACCAGGCACGATATTGCACAGCCGCTCTCAATTCCGTATGCTCAAGCTCCCCATCACAGCTGTGACGCGCATGAGGTGATGTCGCCCCCCGTGGAGGTTCGCATGGAATCCCGACCCAACCGGATCATCGTGGCGCTCGGATTGGCCTGCCTGCTCGTCGCTGTTCCCACCCTTGCCGAACAACCGTCGATCTCGATCCTCGGCTCGGGATTCACCGGCAAGCCGTTCGTCCTGGGCGGCGACCTGGTCCTGGAATCCGACAGCCTCGTCGACCTCGTGCGCGACTACGGCACGTCGCCCGAGCCGACCCTCGTCGGCTGGTACGACAACAGCGGGGACGCCTTCTGGAAGCAGGTGGTGTCCGACAACGGCCTGTGCGTCGCCCTCTTCGACCCGAACGACACCTCCGTCTCCGGCTTCAGTGTCATGGACGCCTCCGATCCCGGGGCGCTGTCGCTGCTCGGCACGCTCGAGGGCATGGAATTCGATTCCGCCTGGCTGCGGGACGGCGCCGTCACGCTGAGCTCGGGACCGTTGCTGGTGACCTATGACCTGGCCACGCCTGCGGCGCCGGGCTTTTCCGCAGCGACCATGGCGGGCGACGGCGAGGGCTTGCGCTGGTTCAGCTGCGTGGACGGCACGCTCTACCTGGTCGACCACGCGGCCACGCTGCGCGCGCTGTCGGTCGCCGATCCGCGTCACCCGGCGCCGTTGTCCGTGGTGACGATCCCCGGCGACAATATCGACGCCATGGTCGCCGGCGATGGCGTGCTCTACGCGCTCGTCTCGAGCGCCGGCCAGGTCGACCTCGTGACCCTGGACACCGCGGTCGCGGGCGCTCCCGTCGAGGTCGACAGGCAGGGCCTGTTCACCGCCCCCGATGGTCGCGGCCGGTACCTGGCGCGCGACGGCGGCCTGCTGGTGGCCTCGGGCACCGACGGCATCGTGCGCTCCTTCGGCCTGGCCGTCGCGGCCGCGCCGCAGCCGGGCTGGACCCTGGCGCATGCGGGAGATCACCTGGCCATCAGCACGAGCCGGGTGTTCGTCATGGACGGCAGCGACCTGTTCATCTACGCGCGCACGCCGTACGACGCGCCCCCGGGCACACCCGGCCACCGCGCCGTGCTGCCGCGCCTGCGGACCGTCGAGGGTCGCGGCAACCATCTCATCTCACAGATCGACGAGGCGGCCCAGCGGCTCGTGCCCATCGACGTCACCGACCCGGCCTGCCCGCACTTGGGCGCGCCGCTCGCGCTCGCGCAACACGGCCGCCTGGCCTACCGGGACGGCATCGGGGTACTGCTCGAAGGCGCGCGCACCTGCAGGCTGCTCGACTTCGCCGACCCGGAACATCCGTTGCCCCTGGGCGCCGTGACGGTCGGCGACTCCGTCGAATACTTCTTCTACGACCTGCCCGCGCGCGACCTGCTGGCCATCGTCGCCCACGGCACATGGGGCGGCGTGCACCTGTACGACATCAGCGATCCGTGGCAACCCGGCCCGGAACGCTACCTGCCGGAATCGGGTGTCCGGTATGCCGACCAGCACTACGCGATCTGCGGCGACCAGGTCGAGTTGCGCATCTACGACCTCACCTTGCCGGCGGGGCCGTCGGTGATCGGGACGCTGGATGTCGCCCACATCGTCTCCGGTCCGGTCATCGTCCACGCGGACCATGCCTACGTGACGACCTACAACCACGCCGGAGCCCGCGACCTGCGGATCTTCGACATCAGCGACCCGGCGGCCCCGGCGACGGACCTGGTCATGCCCCTGGCGCGATCGGTGGTCCGGAAGGACCTCCACGGCAACCGCCTCTACCTCCAGGGCTATCGGGGGTTCGACGCCTACGACCTGTCCACGCCGTCGAGCCCCGTCCTGATCGGGAGCTACGCGACGCCCTACAACAGCACCTCCGGCTTCGCGATCGACGGCAACCGGAGCATCGTCTCGTCGCGCCTGATCTCGGTGCTCAACGGGGGCCTCTCGGCCTCGCCCGTGCCGACGCCCGGAAGGCCCGGCGAATGGGTGCGCCTCGAGCCGGCGTTCCCCAACCCCTGCAACCCGTCGACGCGCATCGCGTTCACGATCGACCGCGAGCGCGACGTCTCGGTGACCGTGCATGACCTGCGCGGCCGGCGCGTGGCCATGCTGGCAAACGGCCTGTTCGGCGAGGGCCAGCACGAGCTGACCTGGCACGGCACCGATGACCAGGGCGCCCCCGTGGCGTCCGGCGTCTACCTCGTCCGCCTCAGCGGCGACGGCGTGGAGGCGACCACACCGGTGACGCTCCTCAAATAGCCGCGTCGGCAGACACAAGTCCGGCGGGCAGTCCTCGGGCCTTCGGCCCTGCGGATAGCCCGCC
>CAINDZ010000289.1 GCA_903847545.1 uncultured bacterium
AGTTCGTGGCCGAGAAGGGCGGCACCGGCGCGGTGGTCGACGCCATCTCGCGGGACCTCGAGGACAGGCTGCATGAACTGGACAGGGCGGGGCGCGTGCTCGAGGCGCAGCGGCTCGCCTCGCGCACGCGGTACGACATGGAGATGATCCAGCAGGTCGGTCACTGTGCCGGGGTCGAGAACTACTCGCGCTACTTCGACGGACGGGGCGTCGGGGAGCGTCCCGCCTGCCTGATGGACTATTTCCCGCCGGAGTTCCTGCTGGTGATCGACGAGTCGCATGCGACGATTCCGCAGATCGGCGCCATGTACCAGGGAGACCGTTCGCGAAAGCTGAACCTGGTCGAGCACGGCTTCCGCCTGCCCAGCGCGCTGGACAACCGGCCGCTGCTGTTCGACGAGTTCGAGACGATGATGCCGACGACCATCTTCGTCTCGGCGACGCCGGCCGACTGGGAGCTGGCGAAGTGCGGCGGCGAGGTCGTGGAGCAGGTGATCCGCCCGACGGGCCTGGTGGATCCCCCGATCACCGTGCTTCCTGTCGCAGGGCAGGTGGACGACCTGCTCGAGCGCATCCGGGTGGTGACCGCGCGTGGCGAGCGCGTGCTGGTGACCACGCTGACGAAGAAGATGGCCGAGGACCTGACCGAGTACCTGGGCCAGGCAGGGGTCAAGGTGGCCTATCTCCACTCGGACATCAACGCGCTGGACCGCATTGAGATCGTGCGCAACCTTCGCCTGGGCGAATCCGACGTGCTGGTCGGCGTCAACCTCCTGCGCGAGGGATTGGACCTGCCCGAGGTGTCGCTGGTGGCGATCCTGGACGCCGACCGCGAGGGGTTCCTGAGGTCTGAGCGCTCGTTGATCCAGACCGCCGGGCGGGCGGCCCGCAACGTGAACGGCGAAGTGGTGATGTACGCCGACCGCATCACGCGGTCGATGGCGGCCGCGATCGCGGAAACCCAGCGGCGGCGCCTGCGGCAGATGGACTGGAACCGCGAGCACGGGCTGGTGCCGCGGACGATCACGAAGTCGCGGCAGGAGATCCTGCAGGCGACTTCGGCGGCCAAGGACCGATCGCAGGACGCCGGCGGGCGCGGGGCCTTTTCGGCCGCGGATGTGGGAGCAAGGGCCCTGTCGCCGCGGGACCTGGCGGACCTGCTCGAGGCGGAGATGCTGGCGGCGGCCGAGGCCCTCGAGTTCGAGAAGGCGGCATCGCTGCGCGACCGCCTCGAGGACCTGCAGGCGCAGTGGGGGCTGGACGAGGGAGGCACGCCATGACGGACGTGGTCGCCGGCGCGGCGGCGGGATTCCCGGCCGGGGCCTGGCTCGAGGCGTTGGTCGCGCAGAGCCTGGACGAGGACCTCGGGAGCGGCGACGTGAGCGCCGCGGTGGCGGTGGCGCCGGGCGCCGTGGCCTCCGGCGCGCTGGTTGCGCGGCAGGCGGGCGTCATCGCCGGCCTGCCCCTGGTGGGCCTGGTCTACGCGGCGCTCGACCCGGCCGTCACGGTGCAGTGCCTCGTGGCCGACGGGACGTCGCTGGCGGCCGGCACGCCCGTCGCCAGGCTGTCGGGTCCGGCCGCCTCGCTGCTGTCGGGCGAGCGCACCGCCCTGAACTTCGTGCAGCACCTCGGGGGCATCGCCACGCTGACGGCGCGGTACGTCGCCGCCGCCGGGAACGCGCGGTGCCTGGTGCTCGACACGCGCAAGACGCTTCCCGGCTACCGCGCGCTCGCCAAGTACGCGGTTCGGTGCGGCGGCGGCGCCAACCACCGCATGGGATTGTTCGACCGCGTGCTCCTGAAGGACAACCACTGGGCGGCCGGCGCCGCGATCGCGGACATGGTCGCGCGCGCGCGCGAGCTGCATCCCGGGCTTGCGATCGAGGTCGAGGTCGACACGATGGAACAGCTGGCGCTCGTGCTGCCGCTGGGCGTCGAGTGGGTCATGCTGGACAACTTCGCGCCCGACGAGGTGCCGCCGGCGGTGGCCGCGCGGGACGCGGTGGCGCCGCTCACGCGGCTCGAGGTGTCCGGCAACGTCGACCTCGGGACGATCGGGGCCTACGCGCGCGCGGGCGTCGACGCGGTCTCGGTCGGGCGCCTGACGCACTCGGCGCCGGCACTGGACATCGCGATGGACTTCGACCTCGGGGGGCCGCGGTGAGGTTGCGCAGCGGCAGCGGCCCCGTGGACCGGGACTGGTTCGGGCTGGACGCGTTCCTGCCCGGGCCGCGCTTCACCCGCGACGGCGGCCAGCTGTACCTGCTCGACGAGGTGGGCAGCACGAACGACTTCCTGCGGGGACGCGGCGAGGACGCGGTGGGGCGCCTGTGCCGCTGGGACGGTTGGGGCTGGGTCGCGCAGGCGCGTTCGCGGCAGGCGCCGGTTCGCGAGCTCCGCCCGGGGACCGTCGTCGTGGCCCGCCGCCAGACGGCGGGGCGCGGGCGGCAGGGTCGGCAGTGGGTCGACTGCGGCGGGCTGCACCTGTCGGTATCCGTGCCGCGCCACCGGGCCGCGTTCAACCGGGGATTCTCGGTGTGGCTGGGGTTGATGACGACCCTGGTGCTGCGCGAGGGCGAGCGTCTGGATGCCCGCCTGAAGTGGCCGAACGACATCGTCGTCGACCGGCGCAAGCTCGGGGGCCTGCTGATCGAGCGGGCGGGCACCGGGGAGGGCGCGCAGGTCGTGGCGGGCCTGGGCCTGAACCTCGCGGCGGGCCGTCACGAGCTGCCGTGGGCCCTGCGCGAGACCGCGACGAGCGTGGCGGCGGAGGGCGGCCGGGTGCCGCGCCTCGGCGAGCTGTGCGCGCGCCTGCTCGGACGCGTCGAGGCGGAGCTGGACCGGTTCTGTGACGAGGGCTGGGAAGCCTATCGCCCGTCGCTGGCGCTCCTGGACTGCCTGCTCGGCCAGCGAGTCCGGCTGGTCACGCGACAGGGCGAGGTCTGCGGCCGGGCCGTCGGCATCGACGACCAGGGCGCGCTGCTGGTGGAGCGCGAGCTGCCCGACGGGACCAAGCAGGTGGACAGCGTGCGGGCGGGCGACGTGCACATCCTGCCGGCGGTCGACGGCGGCGAGGGAGGCGGGCATGCGGGCGCTGGTCGCTGACATCGGCAACACGCACGTGCGGATCGTCGCGTGGACGGATGCCGACCGGCTGCCGCGCCTTGAGGCGGACGGCTGGGTGGCGGCTCCCGCCCTGGCCACCGTCGCCCGCCTGGCGACTCCCGTTTCGCCGGGCGAGGACGACGCCTTCGTGGCGGCGTTGCGCGAGGCGGTCGCCGGCGCGGGCGGGGCGCCGCTGGTGGCGGTCTCGGTGGTGCCGCGCGTCGCGGCGCTCGTGGCGGGCGCCGTGCCGCAGGTCCGGTGGGCCGACCATGCCGCGCGGCTTCCGTTCACCCACCGGCTGGCGGACGCCGCGGCCACAGGGGCCGATCGGCTGTGCAACATCGCCGCCGCGGTCGGGGCGGGTCTCGGCGATGCGCTCGTCGTCGATGCGGGGACCGCGACGACGGTCGACATCCTGGCCGGCGGGGTGTACCTCGGCGGCGTCATCGCGCCGGGCATGGCCTTCGCGCTCGAGGCGATCAGTCGGCGGGCCGCGCGCCTGCCGCAGGTGCCGTTCGGCGAGGTGCCGCTGGCGGCGGCGCCGGACACGGTCACCGCGCTGGCGGCCGGCGCCTTCCACGCCGGCGTCGGGGGGGTCGAGGCGCTGGTCGCGGGGCTCCAGCGCCGGCACGGTCCCTGTCCCGTAGTGGTGACCGGGGGCCTCGGTTCCGTCCTCGCGCGGCCGGGCTGGTTCCACGATCCGCACTGGACCTTCAGGGGCGCCGCCTGCCTGTGCCTGCCCGATTGAGGAATATTCCCGATCATTCCCGATAATTCCTTCAAGTCCACTTTCCCAGGTCCGAAGCAGGGTCCAACGGACTCGCCCTCTCGACGCTGCTTCCGGCGCCCGGCGAGCCAACCCTGTGAAAGGCTTGCCAGATATGGACTTGGATGATCGCCAACTGCTCGACGAGCTCGTCGTCGAGTCCCAGGACCATCTCAATGCCCTCGAGCCGGACCTGCTGACGCTCGAAAAGGGCGTGGCCCCCGACGAGGCCCTCGAGCTGGTCAACCGCATCTTCCGCGGCATCCACAGCATCAAGGGCGGGTGCGGGTTCCTGGGGATCACGACGGTCCAGGAACTGGCGCACGCCATGGAGAGCGTGCTGATGAAGGTGCGCTCGCGGAAGCTGGACGTGAGCCCGCCGCTGGTCGACGTGCTTCTGGACGGGACCGACCGCGTGCGGACCATGCTGGCGGACATTACGCACTGTGCCGAGGTCGACGCGCGCGACGTGTACGCGCGCCTCGAGCCGTTCCTGAACGCCGACGCCGCGCCGCCGCCCGAGCCGGAGCCCGTGGCCGCGCCGCCGGTCGAGGCCAGGCGCAGCGGGTTCGTGCCGTTGCGGAAACTGTCTTCCGCGTCCGATGGGCCGGATCCCGACGCTGCGCCGCCGGCGCCCGCGGAGGTGGTCCCCTCGCCGGAGGCCGCAGGCAGCGATGCCGGCGCGCCGGGCATGGTGGACGGCGCCGGCCCTGCCGCGAGCGTGGGCGCCCGCGCCGGCGCCTCGGACGTGCTGCGCGTCAGGGTGGAACTGTTGAACCGTCTGATGAACCTGGCGGGCGAGCTGGTCCTGGCGCGCAACCAGCTGTTGCAGGCGCTCGACCGCAAGTTCAGCGAGACGGCGGCCGGCGACCAGGTCCTGGGAGCCGCGCGCGAGGCCGTCGAGGACGCCCGGCGGACGCTGCGCGCGTCGCTGGCGGGCCCGGAGGGGGCGTCCCCGGACGAGGCCCGTCGTCGGGCCGAGCGGGTGGACCGCGTGCTGGACGACCTTTCCACGCGCATCGCGCAGGCGCTGCCCGCGCGGCTGAGCGACCTGCCCGGCATGAACGCGACCATGGTCAACCTGGACGCGGTGACGACCAACCTCCAGGAAAACATCATGCGGACGCGCCTGCAGTCGCTGGAGGCGCTGTTCGGCAAGCTGCCGCGGCAGGTCCGCCAGCTGGCGCGGCAGACCGGCAAGGAGATCGAGCTGGTCGTGACCGGCGGCGAGGTGGAGCTGGACAAGTCCATCGTCGAGTCGCTGTCCGACCCCCTGAACCACCTGCTGCGCAACTCGCTGGACCATGGCCTCGAGGACCCGGCCGGTCGCGAGGCCGCCGGCAAGGACCGCACGGGCCGGCTCGAGGTGCGGGCCTTCCACGAGGGCGGCCAGGTCAACGTCGAGATCCGTGACGACGGCCGCGGCATCGACCCGGCGCGCGTCCGCGCCAAGGCCGTGGAGAAGGGACTGCTGACACCGGAGCAGGCGGCGCGACTGGACGACCGCGAGGCTGTGCTGCTCATCTTCGCGCCCGGCTTCTCGACGGCGGAGAAGGTCAGCGACATCTCGGGGCGCGGCGTGGGCATGGACGTCGTCCGCACGAACATCGAGAGCCTCGGCGGCAGCATCGACATCGACAGCCAGGTGGGGCAGGGCACCCGGACCCGCCTGAAGCTGCCGCTGACGCTGGCCATCATCCCTTCGCTCCTGGTGCGTGCCTGCGGACGCCGGTTCGCGATCCCGCAGGTCAGCCTGGACGAGCTGGTCCGGCTGCGGAACGGCCGCGAGGACCAGCGTATCGAGCAGGTGCAGGATGCCGAGGTGCTGCGCCTGCGCGGGCACCTGCTGCCGCTGGTGAGGCTGTCGGCGCTGCTGGGCCTGCCCGTGGACGAGGGCTCGGCCCGTCCGGCGACGTACGTCGCGGTCCTGAAGGTGGGTGGCAACCGGTACGGCCTGGTCGTGGACGAGGTGCTGGACAGCGAGGAGATCGTGGTCAAGCAGCTGCCACCGTCGCTCAAGGATTCCCGCTGCTACGCCGGCGCGACCATCATGGGCGACGGGTCGGTCGCGATGATCCTGGACGTGCCGGGCATCGCCGACCTGGGCGGCCTGCGCTTCACCGATGCGATGCAGGCGGCGGCGGCCGACGAGCGGTCGGGCAGCTACCTCGACCGGACCGAGAGCCAGACTCTTCTGCTGTTCCGCAACGCGCCGGACGGCGAGCAGTTCGCGCTGAACCTGGCGATGATCTCGCGCATCGAGCGCGTGAAGGTCGAGGACATCCAGGTGGCGGGCGGTCGCGAGTACCTGAAGTTCCAGGACGGGTCGCTGCGCCTGCTGCGCCTGCACGACCACCTGGCCGTCAAGGCGCCGGATGCGGAGCCCCGCGAGGTGTTCGTCATCATCCCGAAGCTGGTCAAGCACCCCCTCGGCATCATCGCCTGGGAGTGCGACGACGTGGTGTCGGTGCGGGTGGAGGTGGACCGCGACAACCTGCGCGGGACGGGCCTGCTGGGCTCGGGCATGATCGACGGCCGCCTGACGGTCTTCCTGGACATCCACGGGCTGTTCGAGGCCGCGGAACCCGAGCTCTACCACGTTGCCGAGCGTCGTGCGGCAACGCTGGATCGCACGCGCGTGCTGCTGGCCGAGGACACCTCGTTCTTCCGGGCCGTGGAGAAGAGCTACATCGAGGCGCTCGGCGCCTCGGTGACCGCCGTGCGCGACGGGCGCGAGGCGTGGCGGCTGTTGAGCGAGGAACCCGGGGCCTACGACCTCGTCGTGACCGACATCGAAATGCCGCTGATGGACGGCCTGGAGCTGACGCGGCACATCCGCGCCTCCGAGCGGCACGCGCACCTGCCCGTGGTGGCCCTGACCTCGCTGGTCTCCGAGACGAGCCGCGAGGCGGGCATGGCCGCGGGCGTCAACGCCTACGAGGTCAAGCTGGACCGCGACCGGCTGGCGACGACCATCCGCCAGGTCATGGAGGAGGTCTGCAGCCATGCGTGAGCAGCAGTTCGTTTCATTCCTGCTGGATCGGCACCTGCTGGGGATCGACATCCAGCTGGTGCGCGAGATCATCCGGAACGTGGACTTCACGCCGGTCGCGCGGGCGCCGCAGGGCATCCGCGGCCTGCTGAACCTGCGTGGACAGATCATCACGGTCTTGGACCTGGGGCCGTCGCTGGGCCTGCCGCCCCGCGAGCTGGGACCCGCCTCGCGCTGCCTGATCCTGAAGTCGCCCGAGGACGTGATCCCGCTGGTCGAGGCCGGGCTGGTCGACGAGGTGCCGGCGGGCGAGCCCGTCGGGATCCTGGTCGACGCGATCAGCGACGTGATCAGGCCGGGCGAGCAGGGCGTCGACCTGCCGCCCGCCAACGCCAACGGCATCGACGCGGACCACCTGCGCGGCGTCGTGCGGCTGGACGGTCGCCTGTTGCTGGTCCTGGGACTCAAGCGCCTTGTCGAGGACGGGCTCGGGCTGCGTGTCCCGGCCCTGGCTGACTGACCGGCTCGCCCGGGGAAAGGTAGTGGAGATGTTCATGTCGAGGTTGTCGATTCGGGCGAAGGTCACGATCGCGAGCGTGTTGCTGCCGACGGCGCTGTTCGCAGTGCTGACCGTGCTCTGGGCGCACGACGAGCGCCGGTCCGTGAACCAGCAGTACGTGGACAAGGCGCGCGCCGTGGCCATGTCGGCCGAGGGCGCCCGCGAGTACATGGAGAAGAGCTGGCAGAGCGGCGTCTTCACCGTGGACATGCTGCGCCAGTGGCACGACCAGGGCAAGCAGGACCTGGCGATCAACGCCGTCCCCGTCGTCGCGGGCTGGCGCACGGCCATGTCGCATGCGCGCGAGGGCGACTACGAGTTCAAGGTGCCCAAGTTCTCGCCGCGGAACCCGGACAACACGCCGGATCCCATCGAGGCCAAGGCGCTGAAGCTGCTCGAGGGTGGGCGCCAGGAGGACTACTGGGAGATCGACCACGCCACGAACAAGCTGCGCTACTTCCGCCCCGTGGTCCTGACCGAGAACTGCATGCTGTGCCACGGCGACCCGGCGACGAGCCGGCGCCTGTGGGGCACTGCCGACGGCACGGACATCACCGGCGCCCGCATGGAGAACTGGAAGGTGGGCGAGGTGCACGGCGCCTTCGAGGTGATCCAGTCGCTCGACGCCGCCGACGCCGCGTTCCGCGCCGGGCTGGGGCGGATGGTCGCCGTCGCGGTGGTCGGCCTCGTGGTGCTGGCCGTGCTGCTGCAGTTGACGCTGCAGAGGATCCTGATCAAGCCGCTGCAGGAGAGCGTGGCGTTCGCCGACGCCCTGGCGGCCGGCGACCTCGGCTCGCGCGTGGCCCACTCCGACCGCGGCGACGAGATCGGCCGCCTGAGCCGGTCGCTCAACGCGATGGCCGACAGCCTGAAAACGCTGATCACCGACATGAAGGCCGGCAGCCAGACGCTCAAGCACTCGAGCGGCAGCCTGGGCACCCAGAGCGACAAGCTGGCCTCGGACTCGCTGGCGATGACGGACGTCGCCAACACGGTCAGCTCGGCCGGCGAGGAACTCTCCTCGAGCATCGCCGGCATCGCCAGCAGCGCCGAGGACATGTCCGACATGCTGAACACCGTCGCCTCGAGCATCGAGGAGATGACGGCGTCCATCATGGAGGTCGCCAAGAGCAGCGTGCGCAGCGCCGACATCGCCGACAACGCGAACCGGCAGAGCAAGTCGACGGTCGAGATCATGGGCCAGCTGAAGGCGGCGAGCGAGAAGATCGGGCGAGTGCTCGAGGTCATCTCGGACATCGCGGACCAGACCAACCTGCTGGCGCTGAACGCGACCATCGAGGCGGCCAGCGCCGGCGACGCCGGCAAGGGCTTCGCGGTCGTGGCCAACGAGGTCAAGGAGTTGGCGCGCCAGACGACGCAGGCCACCGAGGAGATCAACCGCGAGATCGACGACATGCGCCAGCGCACGACGGCCGCGGTGACGGCGGTGGAGAACATCAGCAAGGTCATCGAGGAAGTGAACGAGATCTCGACGTCGATCGCCGGCGCGGTCGAGGAGCAGTCGGCCACCCTCAACGAGATCGCCAAGAGCGGCGGCGTGGCCAACCACGCGGCGCAGGAGATCTCGCGCCGGGTCAACGAGGGCGCCAAGGGCACGCAGGAGATCTCGCGCACGATCCAGGCGGTGCGCGAAGGCGTGATGGAGACCGACAAGGGCATCCAGGCCACGCGGCGGAACGCCAGCGAGCTGGCCGACCTGTCGACGCGCATGGACGACCTCGTGTCGCGGTTCCAGGTCTAAGGGGGACGTCGGGATGGGCCTGAAAGTGCTTGTGATCGAGGACAGCCTCGTCTTCCAGAAGATCATGTCCGAGGTGCTGCGGGGGATCGCGGGCGTGGACCAGGTCGAGGTCGCCGGTAACGGCGGCGACGGCCTGGCGACGGCCCGGCGCCTGTCGCCGGACGTGGTCTTCCTTGACCTGCACCTGCCGGACATGGACGGGCTGGAGCTGCTCGAGCGGTTCAAGGCCGCGTCGCCGCGACTGCCGGTGGTCGTGGTCAGCGGGTTGAGCATCGAGGGCGCGGACCTGACGATCGCGGCGCTGTCGCGCGGCGCCCAGCAATTCGTCGCCAAGCCGACCGGGAGCGGCTTCCAGCAGTCCGTCGCGCTGCTGAAGGCGCAGCTGGAGCCGGCGATCGCCACGGTGGCGGCGCAGGGCGTGTTGCGACCGGCGCCGGCGCGGCCTGCGGTCGCGGCGGCCCCGCCGGCAGCGCGGCCGGCGGTCGGCGCCCGCCGCGCGCCCCGCGGTTTCACGGTGGCCGCGATCGCGGTCTCGACGGGAGGGCCGGAGGCGTTGTCGCGGGTGATCCCGCGGCTGCCGGCGGGATTCCCGCTGCCGCTGGTGGTCGTGCAACACATGCCGCCGATGTTCACGCTTTCGCTGGCGCGCAGTCTCGATGCCAAGTCGGCGCTGAAGGTGGTGGAGGCGGCCGACGGCGACGTGCTCGCCGCCGGTACGGTCCACATCGCGCCCGGCGGGCGCCACCTGACGGTGGTGCGCGACGGTGGGCGGCTGGTGTGCCGCCTGAACGACGACCCGCCCGAGCAGAGCGTGCGCCCGGCGGCGGACGTGCTGTTCCGCTCGCTGGCCCGTTTGGGGGCCGCCTCGCCGGTGCTGGCGGCGGTGCTGACCGGCATGGGCGAGGACGGCCTGGCCGGTGTCAGGCTGCTGAAGGCGGCCGGGGCTTGGTGCGTGACGCAGACCGAGGCGAGCTGCGTCGTCTACGGGATGCCCCGCGCGGTCGACACCGCGGGCCTGAGCGACGAGTCGGTGTGCCTGGACGACATCGCGGGACGTCTGTCCGTGCTGGCGGGAGCGGGAGCGACCCTCAAGGTCTGAGGACAACATGCCGGCGGCGGTTGCCGGCGGGTGCATGGCAAGCGGGAGTCGAGATGGCCACCACGATCGGGACGCGCGAGTTCGACCGCCTGCGGGAATTCCTGGAGCGCGAGACCTCCATCAGCCTGGGGGATGACAAGGCCTACCTGGTCGAGACCCGGCTGGCGGAGATCATGGCGGCGCACGCGCTGCCCGACTTCGGGGCCCTGTTGACGGCACTGCAGGCGGACCGGCCGCGCGGGCTGCGCGACCTCGTGATCGACGCCATGACGACGAACGAGACGCTCTGGTTCCGGGACGGGGCGCCGTTCGACCTGTTCCGCGACCACTTCCTGCCCGCCTGGGCCGGCGAGATCGCCGCGGGCACGCGGCAGAAGATCAGGATCTGGTCCGCGGCCTGTTCCACGGGCCAGGAGCCGTACTCGCTGGCCATGCTCTATGCCGAGGCCGGCCGTCGTTTTCCCGCGTTGCGCCCCGAACTGCTCGAGATCGTCGCCACGGACCTCTCCGACACCGCGCTGGCCGCGGCCCGCTCCGCATCGTACGGGGGCCTGGCCCTGCAGCGCGGCCTGCCCGAAGGCTGCCTCGAGCGCCACTTCGCACCCGCCGCCGAGGGGCGGTATGTGGTCCGGCGCGAGGTGCGCGACCGGGTCTCCTTCCGGAAGTTCAACCTGCGCGACTCGTTCCTGACGCTCGGGGCCTTCGACATGGTGCTGGCGCGCTATGTCCTGATCTACTTCCAGGATGCCTTCAAGCGCGAGGTGCTGCGGAAGGCGCACGGGGTGCTCGAGAAGGGCGGGACGCTGGTGCTGGGTTCCAGCGAGAGCCTGCCGGCCGGTGTGCCGGGCTTCACCATGGTGCGGCGCGGGCGTGTCACCTTCTACCAGAAGTGCGATGCCGCGCCCCGCGCATCGGCGCCCGGCGGCGGTGGCGTGGGCGTGTCGGCCGTCGGGGGCTCCCCGGGCGGGGCGGCGGACGCGGACATGGCGGCCCTGCTCCGGAAGCTCCAGGATCTCAACTCCCGTAAAACGAGCTGATTGCGTCGTTTTCGGGATGGCCGGAAACGGGTCCGCATGGGCTGCCTGTCAAAATGACAGGCCCTGCCGTGTAATTCATTTTTCCCCTTGATCCTCGCCGAATCTCCTTGCCGGTCCCGGGCGTCCCGGTATATTGCGGGCACTTAGCAATCGAAGCACGAGACTGCCAACGTACCTGAAGGCGGTTTCGACCCGACGCAGACCATCGCAGGGAGGAACCAGAATGGCCATGAACATCAAGCCGTTGGCCGACCGTGTCATCGTCAAGCCGATGGAGAAGGAAACGATGAAGGGCGGCATCATCATCCCGGACACCGCCAAGGAAAAGCCCCAGCAGGGCACGATCGTCGCCGTGGGCCCCGGCTCGGTGAGCGACAACGGCGAGCGCGTGGCGCCCGAGGTCAAGAAGGGCGACACCGTGCTGTACGGGAAGTACTCCGGGACCGAGGTCAACGTCGACGGCGTCGACTACCTGATCCTGCGCGAGAGCGACGTGCTGGCCATCCTCGGCTAGCCCGCAACCGGATATCAACGCCGGGCGGGACAGCCGCCGGCCGGACCAAAGCCCAAGGAGAGGCAAGCATGGCTAAGATGATCAACCACAACGACAGCGCGCGCGACGCGCTCAAGCGCGGCGTCGACGCCCTGGCCAACACCGTCAAGATCACGCTCGGGCCCCGCGGCCGGAACGTCATCCTCGACAAGAAGTTCGGCGCCCCGATCGTGACCAACGACGGCGTCACGATCGCCCGCGAGATCGAGCTGAAGGATCCGTTCGAGAACATGGGCGCGCAGATGGTGAAGGAAGTCGCCAGCAAGACGAACGACGTGGCCGGCGACGGCACGACGACCGCGACCATCCTGGCCCAGTCGATGATCCACGAGGGCCTGCGCAACCTGGCCGCCGGCGCCAACCCGATGTTCGTCAAGAAGGGCATCGAGGCCGCCACCGCCTGCGCCGTCGAGGCGCTGCTGAAGCAGGCCAAGCCGGTCAAGGACAGCGCGACGATCGCCAACGTGGCGTCGATCAGCGCGAACAACGACAAGGCCATCGGCGCGATGATCGCCGAGGCGATGGAGAAGGTCGGCAAGGACGGCGTCATCACGGTGGAAGAGGCCAAGGGCACCGAGATGGAGCTGGACGTGGTCGAGGGCATGCAGTTCGACCGCGGCTACCAGAGCCCGTATTTCATCACCAACGCCGACCAGATGCGCGTCGAACTGGACAACCCGTTCGTGCTCATCTACGACAAGAAGATCAGCAGCATGAAGGACATGCTGCCGGTCCTGGAGAAGGTCGCGCAGATCGGCCGCCCGCTGCTGATCATCTCCGAAGAGGTCGAGGGCGAGGCCCTGGCCACGCTGGTGGTCAACAAGCTGCGCGGCACGCTGCAGATCGCGGCCGTCAAGGCCCCGGGCTTCGGCGACCGCCGCAAGGCCATGCTCGAGGACATCGCCATCCTGACCGGTGGCCGCCTGATGAGCGAGGACGCCGGCCTGAAGCTGGAGAACACGACGACGGCCGACCTGGGCCAGTGCACGAAGATCACCTGCGACAAGGACAACACCACGATCGTGGGCGGCAAGGGCAAGGCTGCGGACGTCAAGGCCCGCATCGCCCAGATCCGCGCGCAGATCGAGGACACGACGAGCGACTACGACCGGGAGAAGCTGCAGGAGCGCCTGGCCAAGCTGGCCGGCGGCGTCGCGGTCATCCGCGTCGGCGCGACGACCGAGGTCGAGATGAAGGAGAAGAAGCACCGGGTGGAGGACGCGCTTAGCGCGACCCGCGCCGCGGTGGAGGAGGGCATCGTGGTCGGCGGCGGCGTCGCGCTGCTGAAGACCGCGAAGGCGATCGCCGCGCTCGAGCTGACCGGCGAGATGTCGGTCGGCCGTGACATCGTCATGCGCGCGGTCGAGGAGCCCCTGCGGATGATCGTCACCAACGCGGGCATCGAGGGCTCGCTGGTGGTGGCCCGCCTGCGCGACGAGAAGAAGCCGACCGTGGGCTTCAACGCCGCGACGATGGAGTACGAGGACCTGATGGATGCCGGCATCATCGACCCGGCGAAGGTCACCCGGAGCGCCCTGCAGAACGCCGCCTCGATCGCGGCGATGCTGCTGACGACCGAGGCCTGCGTCACGGACGAGCCGGAGAAGGACAAGCCGGGCATGCCGGGCGGCATGGGCGGCATGGGCGGCATGGACGGCATGATGTAGCCCGTCCGGGTCCGTGTTGACGAGGCCCCTCCCGGTCGAACCGGGAGGGGCCTTCTTCTTTGCCGGGCGCCGGGCAGGGCCCCGGTTTTGACGTACCCGGCGCCGGGGGCTACACTGCGCGGATGCACATCCTCCACCTGGGCAAGTACTACCCGCCGTTCCGCGGCGGCATGGAGACGATCCTGGCGGCCATGGCCGAGGGCCTGCTCGACGCCGGCGTCGACGTGACCGTGGTCGTGGCCGCCGAGGGCGCGACGACCGTGCGCGAGGACGTGCGCGGTCCGCGCAGCGGGCGCCGGGGCCGGCTGGTGCGCGCGGCACGCCTGGCGGTGCTCAACTCGCAGCCCGTCACGCCGGGACTGGCGGGGCTTGTGCGTCGCGAGCTCGCGCTCGGCCGTGTCGACGCGCTCCACGTGCACCTGCCGAACCCGCTGGCGGCCGCGGCCTGCCTGGCGCTGCGCCGCGACCCGGCGCTGCGGCACGTCCCGCTGGCGGTGTGGTACCACGCCGACATCACGCGCCAGCGGCTGGGCGCCCGGCTGGTGGCGCCGCTGGTCGACGCCTGTCTGCGCGAGGCCGACGGCATCTGTGTCTCGTCAGTGGCGTTGCGGGACGGGTCGCCGGTGCTGGAACGCTGGCGCCCGAAGGTGGCGGTCGTGCCGTTCGGCATCGAGCCGCAGCCGTGGGCCGCGGTGGCGCCGCGGCGCGACGGCCCGATCCTGTTCGTGGGGCGGCTGGTGCCCTACAAGGGCGTGCGCGTGCTGCTCGACGCGCTGGCGCAGGCTCCGGCGGTCGAGGTGGACATCGTCGGCGAGGGGCCGCTCGAGGCCGAGCTCAGGCAGCGCGCCGCGCGCCTGGGCGTCGCCGGTCGCGTGCGCTTCCTGGGCGAGATGGATGGCGACGGCATCGCCGGGCTGCTGGGGCGCGCGCGCGCCCTGGTGCTGCCGAGCATCGACCGCAGCGAGGCCTTCGGCCTGGTGCAGCTGGAAGCCATGGCGTCCGCGGTGGCGGTCGTCTGCACCGACCTGCCGACCGGCGTGCGCGAGGTCGGCCTGCCCGGAGTCACCTGCCTGCAGGTGGCTCCGGGGGACTCGGGCGCGCTGGGCTCCGCGCTGGCCGCGCTGTGGGGCGACGCGGCGCTGGCGTCCCGGCTGGGCGAGGCCGGGCGCGTGCGATTCGGGGAGCAGTTCACGCGCGCGGCCATGGTGGCGCGCATGGTGCCGTGGTACGAGCAGCTGGTGGCCGCATCCGCCGGCGCGCGGAGGACAGGATGAACTTCCGATTCGTCGAGCCCTGGCATGTCTTCCTGCCCCGCCAGGCCGGGCACATCGTCGGCGTGAGCGGCTCCGGCGGCAAGACCACGCTGCTCGAGGCGATCGCCGCGGTGTGGCGGGACGACGGGTTCGGGGTCGTGGCGACGACGACTACTCGGACCGAGCCGCCGGCCTCGTTCGTGACGCCGTCGCCGGCGCCCACGCCGTTCGTCTACCGACACGGTGGCGAGCGCGCGGACGGCAAGTGGGAAGGCCTGCCGGCGGCGGTGGTGGACGGCCTCGAGGCCGAACACCCCGGCTGCCTGGTCGTCGCCGAGGTCGACGGGGCGGCGAAGCTGCCGTGCAAGTACTACCGGGCCGGCGAGCCGGTGTGGCCGGCGCGCACGTCGCTGGCCATCGTCGTCATGGGCCTCGGCGCGGTCGGCGAGCGCGCGGGCACGGTGGTGCACCGGCTCGGCCGGGCAGGCGTGATCGATCCGGTGGGCGTCGGCGCCGACGCCGTGTGGGAATGGGACCACCAGCTCGCCCTGCTGACCGGTCCGGGGGGCTACCTCGACCAGGTGCCGGCGGGCGTGCCCGTGGTGCTCGCGCTGGCGGGTCTCGAGCAGCAGCCCGACAGTGTGGGCCTGTTCGACTTCACGGGGCGCGCGATGGCGGACCCGCGGCTGCCGCTGGTGATGTTTTGCAGCCGCGGCGAGGCGGGGTTGAGCGTGAGGACGGCCTGCCGCGAGGACCTTTGCGACGACGCGGGATTCGCGGGTGAAGACGAACTCGTGGCTGACGCCGGGCCGGGCGACGATGACCAACCAGCCTGAGGGCGCGACCCGCCGCGACGTGGTGGTGGTGCCGGCACGGGGCGCCAGTCGTCGCTTCGGGCAGCCGAAGGCGCTCGCGATCCTGGCCGACGACCCGCGGGCGATGGTGCGGCGCGTGGTGGATCTTTACGCGGGGACCGACTGGGACGCCGTGCTCGTGGTGACCACGGCGGACCTGGGGCCGGCGATCGAGCGTCTGGTGGCCGACGCGCCGGGGGTCGTCGTGGTGACGGCGCCGGCGGGCGGCGACACCGCGCGCACGCTCGCCGAGGCCTGGGCCGCGCTGGCGTCGCGCGGCGAGGCGTGGACGCACGCGTGGGTGCACCCGGTCGACATGCCCCATGTCGCGCCGGCGACGCTCGCCGTGCTGCGCGACGCCTCGGGGCGCGCGCCGCGCCGGCAGGTGCGCCCGGCCTGGCACGGTCGTCCCGGCCATCCGGTGGTCGTGCCAGCGACGTTGGCCGAGGCGCTGGCCGGGCACGCAATGAATTCCGACGCACCGTGGCGCGAGCTTGTCGCCCGGGCGGCCGGGGCCGGGCTGGTCGAGGAGCCCGTGGCCGTGCCCGTCGACGACCCGGGCGTGGTGCTGGATCATGACGTGCGGCCCGGGGACCACGGCGTCGCCGGGCGGATGGAGGACCGATGACGACCCGCGATCCCTGGCAGACGCCCCGCGAGGGCGAGGTGCTTCTTGAACTGGCGCGCATGGTGGACGAGCAGCGCCCCGGCGTTCTGGCGACGGTGATCCGCGCCGAGCGCTCGACGCCGCGGCAGCCCGGCAGCAAGATGATCATCCATCCGGACGGGACCCTGACCGGATCGATCGGCGGCGGGGCGACCGAGGCGCACGTGATCGCCTGCGCCGCGGAGGTGGCGGCCGGGGCCGGCTGCCGCGTGGTCGGCATCGACCTCGACGGCGGGCACGGCGTGTGCGGCGGGCGGATGGAGATCTTCCTGGAGCCGGTGCTGCGGACCTCGGTGTTCGTCGTGATCGGCGGCGGCCACGTGGGGCGGGCCATGGTCGAGGTGGGCCGCACGCTGCCGTTCCACTTCGTGCTGGTCGACGACCGGCGCGAGATCCTCGAGGGCGTCCGGGGGACGCCCGGCGTGCGCGCGCTCCATTGCGCGCCCGCGGAACTGGCGGGGCACCTGGCGGTCGCGTCCGACGCCGCCGCGCTGGTCGCCAGCCGTGGCCATGCGCAGGACGCGGACTACCTCGAGGCGCTGTTCGCGCTCGAGGCCGCCGCCGGCGTGCGCTTCGCCTTCTTCGGGCTGCTGGGCAGCCGCGCCAAGACGGCGCTGACGAAGCAGGAACTGCAGCGGCGCGGCGTGGCGGCCGCGGACCTCGACCGCCTGCGCGCACCCGTGGGCCTGGACCTGGGCGACGAGACGCCGGCCGAGATTGCGCTCAGCGTGCTGGCCGAGGCGCTGGCCGTGGTGCGGGGCCGCGAGCCCCTCCGCGATGCCGACGGCCGCGAACTGGGTGTCCGCCTGCGGCGGCGCCGGACGTGAGCGGCGCGCCGCGCATCTGGGTCCAGGGCGCCGGCGAGATGGCCTCGGCCGTCGCCGTCTGCCTGGTGCGGGCCGGCTGCGACGTCGTCATGGCCGAGATCGCGGCGCCGCTGGCGGTGCGCCGGCTGGTGTGCTTCTCGGACGCCGTCTTCGAGGGGCGGGCCACCGTGGCAGGAATCGACGGCCGCCTGTCCGGTGCGGCCGACGCGGCGTTCGCGCGCGGCCTGGTCACGGTGCTGGTCGATCCCGAGGCGCGCGAGATGCCCAGGCTGCGACCGGTGGCCGTCGTCGATGCGCGCATGACCAAGCGCGCGCCGGCTCCCCTGCCGCGCGGCGGCGCGCCGCTGGTGGGGCTGGGTCCCGGCTTCACGTGCGGCATCGACGCCGACCGCATCGTCGAGACCCATCGCGAGGCCGGCCCCGGGCGGCTCATCGTCACAGGCTCGGCGGCGGCCGACACCGGCATCCCGGGTGAGGTCGGCGGGGCCACGCGCCTGCGGTTGCTGCGGGCGCCCGCGGCGGGGCGCCTCGAGCCGTGCTGCGCCATCGGCGACCTGGTCGCCGCCGGGCAGGTCGTCGGGCACGTGTCCGGCCTGCCGGTCACGGCGGGGCTGGGCGGGTTGCTCCGGGGCCTGGTGCACCCGGGTGCGCGGTTGGCGGCCGGAGACAAGGTCGGGGACATCGACCCCCGGGGGGCGGCCGTCGACCCGCGGGAAGTGACGGACAAGGGCCTGGCCGTGGGCGCGGGTGTCGTCGCCGCCCTGGCCGACCTGGGGCTCGTGCCGGTGCCGTCGACGGGCCCCGTCGCCGGCCCGTGACGCGGGGTGGATGAACCGCCTGCGGTGTGCGATATTGCACCCCCGGGTCGCTGGCGCGGCCGGGGGTTTTTTGCCGCCTGCGGGCGGGGGAGGTTCCTGTGGGACGATTGCAGAAGCTGCCGCCGTACCTGTTCGCGGCACTCGATGCCGCCAAGCGGCGCGCGCGCGAGGCCGGCGTGGCCGTCGTGGACCTGGGCATCGGCGACCCGGACCGGCCGACGCCGCCCGAGTTGATCGACGTGATGACGCGCGCGATCGCCGACCCGGCTTGCCATCGCTACCCGGCGCAGCGCGGCGACATGGGCCTGCGCACGGCCATCGCGACCTGGCTGCAGCGGCGCCACGGCGTCACCGTGGACCCGGCGACGCAGGTGCTCGTCCTGCTCGGAAGCAAGGAAGGCCTCGGCCACCTGCCCGTCACGTGCGTGCAGGAGGGCGACAACACGCTCGTGCCGGACATCGGCTACCCCGTGTACGGCCAGGCCACGATCCTGGCCGGCGGCGAGCCGCGCACGTTCCACCTGACGGCGGCCAACGGCTTCCGCCCCGATCTCGCCGAGATCGAGTCGCTGATGGACGACCGGACGCGGCTGCTGTTCCTCAACTACCCGAACAACCCGACGGGCGCGACGGCCGACCCGGCCTTCTGGCGGCAGGTGGCCGACCTTTGCGGCCGGCGCGGCGTGACACTGGTGAACGATGCCGCCTACCTGGAGATGTCGCTCGACGGCGGCGCCCAGCCCTGCCTCCTGGCCACGGCCGACGCCCGCACCGAGCGCGTCATCGAGCTGCACAGCCTCTCGAAGATGTTCAACATGACGGGCTGGCGCGTGGCCTTCGCGGTGGGGCATCCCGAGCTGGTCGAGGCGCTCGGGCGCGTCAAGGACACGATGGACAGCGGTGTATTCACGGCGATCCAGCGCACGGCGGCGTACGCGCTGGGGCCGGACTTCGACCGCCTGCTGGCCGGCGTCGCCGAGCCGTATGCGAAGCGTCGCGAGCGGCTGGTCGGCGAGCTCGCGCGCGCGGGCTACGAGATCTTCCCCGCGAAGGCGACGTTCTACGTCTGGTGCCGCGTGCCGGGCGGCGAGGGCTCGGCGGCCTTCTGCCAGCGCGCGCTGGCCGAGATCGGCGTCGTGGTGACCCCGGGCACCGGCTTCGGCACCGGCGGCGAGGGCTGGTTCCGCATCAGCCTGACGGCATCGGAGGCCGACCTGGAGGAAGGCGCCCGGCGCCTGGCGGGCTGGCGATGAGCGACTACCTGCAGCTCGTGGGCATCGACGTCTATGCACACCACGGTGCGCACGCCGCCGAGCGCGAGCTCGGCCAGCGGTTCGTCGTCGATGTCGGGCTGTGGGCCGACCTGGAACCGGCCGCGAACTCGGACGACCTCGCCCTGGCGGTCGACTACGCGGCGGTGCACCGCGTGATCGTCGCCGCGGCGACGGCGGCGCCGTGTCACCTCATCGAGGCCCTGGCCGGACGTCTGTGCCGCGAGGTCCTCGGCGCCTTCGCGGTCGAGCGCGTGCGCATCACCGTGCACAAGACGCACCCTCCGATCAGCGGGTTCTTCGGCGAGGCTGCCGTCACGCTCGAGCGCGACCGCAGCTGGCACGCGGGCCTGGCGGGCGGGGAGGACCGGCCGTGACGGGGCCGGCGGCAGGCATGGCGCCGGTCTTCCTCGGCCTGGGGAGCAACCAGGGCGACAGGCTCGGCCACCTGCGGTCGGCGGTGGCGGCGCTCGTTGCACACCCGCGCGTGTCGGTGACGGCCTGCAGCGGGATCTGGGAGACCGAGCATGTCGGCCCGGATGTCCAGGACCCGTACCTGAACGCCTGCGTCGCCGTGGCCACCGACCTGGCGCCCCTGGAATTGCTGGATGTCCTGAAGGACCTCGAGGCGCGGGCGGGCCGGCAGCCCGAAGGGCACCGCCGCCCGCGGCCCATCGACCTGGACATCCTGCTCTTCGGCGACCTGGTGGTGGCCGAGGGGCGGCTGGTGATCCCGCACCGGGAATGGCGCGAGCGGGCCTTCGTGCTGGAGCCCCTGGCCGAGATCGCCGCGGGCGCCACCTGCCCCGATTCGGGGGAGACAATCGCGGCCATCTGTGCGAAAATAAGGCGTAAAGGCGGGCCGTGGGTGCGGCCCTTCGCGGGTGGCGGGCTGGTCGATGAGGGCTTCCTGCCGGGGCAGGAGCCGGGGCGCGAACAAGGAGGGCGGGGTTGTTACCCTGGCGCTACATCGTCGTCGAAGGCGTGATCGGGGTCGGCAAGACGAGCCTGACCAAGCTGCTGGCGACGCGGCTGGGCGGACGCCTCAACCTCGAGGTCGTCGAGGAGAACCCGTTCCTGGCGAAGTTCTACCGCGACCGCGAGGCCTACGCGTTCCAGACGCAGATCTTCTTCCTGCTGAGCCGCTATCGTCAGCAGCAGGGGATCGGCCAGCACGACCTGTTCCAGAACGCCGTGGTCTCGGACTACCTGTTCGCCAAGGACCGGATCTTCGCCAACCTGAACCTGGCCGACGACGAGTTGGCCCTGTACGGGCAGCTGGCGACGATCCTCGAGCAGCGCGTCCTCAAGCCGGACCTGGTGATCTACCTGCAGGCCCGCACCGAGGTGCTGCAGCAGCGGATCCGCTGGCGGGGGCGCGCCTTCGAGCAGGACATGGATCCCGACTACCTGGAGGCGCTCAACGGCGCCTACAGCTATTTTTTCCATCACTACAAGGACGCGCCGCTGCTGATCGTCAACACGGACAACCTCGACTTCGTGAACGTGCCGGGCGACTTCGAGATGCTCTACGAGCAGATGACCGAGCGCTTTTCCGGCACCCGGTACTACGCGCCCGATTCGCGCCCGGCCTGAGCCGGTCGCCGACGGCGAAAGGGTGGACCCCATGCAGGACCCGCGACCGGCCCCGAGCCTGGACGTGTTCGCGCGCCGCAAGCGCGAGGGCACGCCGTTGGTGGTCGTCACGGCCTACGACCTGTCGAGCGCCCTCATCGCATCGGCCGGCGGCGCGGACGCGCTGCTGGTCGGCGACTCGCTCGGCATGGTGATGCTGGGCCACGAGACCACGCTCCCGGTCACGCTGGACGACATGGTGCACCACTGCCGGGCCGTGCAGCGCGCGCGGCCGGGCGTGCCGGTCATCGCCGACCTTCCCTACGGCACGTTCCACGTGTCGACGGCCGACACGGTGCGGGCCGGGCTGCGCCTGGTGCAGGAAGCCGGCGTGCACGCCGTGAAGCTGGAGGGCGGGCGCCGGCGGGCCGAGGCGATCGCGGCGCTGGTCGACGCGGAGATCCCGGTGATGGGCCACCTGGGCCTGACGCCGCAGTCGGTGAACCGGCTCGGGGGCTACCGCGTGCAGGGACGCGGCGCCGAGGCCGAGGCGATGCTGCTCGAGGAGGCCGGGTTCCTGGCCGGGGCGGGCTGCTTTGCGCTGGTCCTCGAGTGCGTGCCCGCCGCGCTCGCGGCGCGGGTGACGGCGTCCGTGACGATCCCAACCATCGGGATCGGCGCCGGCGCGGGCTGCGACGGGCAGGTCCTCGTGTTCCACGACCTGCTCGGCCTGCTGCCCGGGCAGCCGCCGCGCTTCGTGAAGCGCTACGCCGAACTGGGGCGCGAAGGCATCGAGGCGGTGACGCGGTTCGCCGCCGACGTGCGCGAGCGACGGTTCCCGACGGCCGAGCACAGCTACGGCGGCGGCGCGGCGACTCCGGCGACCGAAGGCGACGAGGCGACCGGGCCGACCTACCCGGGTGGCCGGGTCGCGGGCGGGGAGCAGCCGGCATGATGGTCCTGCGCGGAGCCGCCGAGTTGTCGGCGCTGGGCGCCCTGCGCGGCGCCGGGCCCCTGGTGCTGGTGCCGACCATGGGCGCGCTGCACGAAGGGCACCTGTCCCTCGTCCGGCAGGGCGCGTCGCTCGGCCCGGTGGTCGCCACGATCTTCGTGAACCCCACCCAGTTCGGCCCCGGCGAGGACTTCGACGCCTATCCCCGGACGCTCGACGCCGACCTCGCGCTGCTGGCGGGCGCGTCCACGGCGGCGGTGTTCGTGCCTTCGGTGGCCGACATGTACGGCGCGGCGGGCGAGGTGACGGTGCGCGCGGGAAGGCGTGCGGCCGGGCTTTGCGGCGCGTCGCGCCCGGGGCACTTCGACGGCGTGCTGACCGTGGTCGCCAAGCTGTTCGGCATGGTGCGCCCGGATATCGCGATCTTCGGAAGCAAGGATGCCCAGCAGTGCCTGGTCATCGAACAGATGGTGGCCGACCTGCGGCTGCCGGTGACGCTGCTCGACGCGCCGACGGTGCGCGAGCCGGACGGGATGGCGATGTCGTCGCGCAACCGCTACCTGGGCGCGGCCGACCGCGAGCGGGCCCTGTGCCTGTCCCGTGCGCTGGCTGCGGGCAGGGACCTGGTTGCCGCCGGCGAGCGCGTGCCCGCCGTCGTCGAGCGCGCCATGAGGTCCGCCCTTGGGCCGGCCGACGCGGTGGACTACGCCGTCGTGCGCAACCTGCCCGAGCTCGACGAGGGGACCGGCCCGCTGGCGGGGCGCGTCCTGCTCGCCGTGGCCGCGCGGGTCGGCCCGGCGCGCCTGATCGACAACGTGGCGCTGCGGGTGGATGCCGCCGGCGTCGAGGAAACCCGGCTGCTGGCGTCCTCGACGCGCAGCTGACAAGGAGGGGCATGGACAGCCACAGGAACGGACCGATCGACGCCGTCGTCCTGGCCGCCGGCAAGGGCACGCGCATGAAGAGCGACCTGCCGAAGGTCCTGCACAAGCTGGACGGGCGTCCGCTGCTGGACCACGTCCTGGACACGGCGGCGGCCGCGGGCATCGGCCACACGGTCGTCGTCGTCGGGCACGAGGCCGACCTGGTGAAGGCGACCTGCGCGCGGCCCGGCTTGAGTTTCGCGCTGCAACAGCCGCAACTGGGCACCGGGCACGCCGTGCAGGTGGGCATGCCCGCGGTGCGGCCCGGCGGCTGGTGCGTGGTGCTGGCCGGCGACGTGCCGCTGCTGCGCGCAACGACCCTGTCGCGCCTCATCGACGAGACCCTGGCCAGCGGCGCCGCGGCAACGGTGCTGACCTGCGTCGTCGACGATGCCGGGGCCTATGGGCGCATCGTCAAGGACGCGCAGGGGCGCGTGCAGAGGATCGTCGAGGCCCGGGACGCCACCGCGGAGGAGAAGGCGATCGGCGAGTACAACTCGGGCGTCTTCTGCTTCCGGACCGCGGACCTTGTCGAGGCGCTGGCGAGCCTGCGCACGGACAACGACCAGGGCGAGTACTACCTGACCGACACGGTGGCGTTCCTGGTGGGGCAGGGGCGCACGGTGGCGGCGGTGCAGACCGACGACCCGGACGAGGTCGTGGGGATCAACACGGTCGACGAGCTGGCGGCGGCCGGGCGCCTGCTGGCCGCCAGGGGCCGCTGAGCCATGGACAGGCTGTGCACACCGTGGAGGTACGACTACGTGAGCGGGGAACGCAAGGAGGACGGCTGCGTCTTCTGCAACCGGCTGGACTGCGACGATCGCGCCCACTATGTGCTCCATCGCGAGGCGCACTGGTACCTGATCCTCAACCTGTACCCATACAACAGCGGCCACCTGTTGCTGGTCCTGAACCGGCACGCCTCGCGCCTGAACGAGTGCACGCCGGCCGAACTGGCCGACATGGCGCGCCTGCTGAAGCTGATGGAGGACGTCCTGCAGGAGGGGTTCCGGCCGGACGGCATCAACTGCGGCTACAACGGGGGCAGCAGCGCCGGGGCCGGGATTCCCGGCCACCTGCACGTGCACATGCTGCCGCGCTGGCACGGGGACACGAATTTCATGAGCACGGTCGGCGCCACCCGGGTGATGCCGCAGACCCTCGACCAGGTCTGGGAGCGCCTGAAACCGGTCGTGGACAGGCACGTGGCCGGCTGGGCCGACGCCTGACCCGGGTCCGGCCGCAAGTGCCGGTTCCGTTCCGGGCGGCCGGGTGCTATCTTGCGGCCGCAACCGTCCCGGGCACGCCGCGCCGGGCGAGGGGAAAGACGGAGGACGATGCGCAAGTCCCTGGGAACGGTGATCCTGACGCTGCTGCTGGGCGTCCTGATCGGTTCGATCGTCAGCGAGGTCCTCGGCCTGTTCCTGAGCAAGGGCAGCGTCGCCGAGCAGTTGTTCGTCCGCTACGTCGCCTTCGGTCCCGAGGTCACCCACTGGAACCTGGTAATCCTCGACCTGACCTTCGGGTTCCAGATCCACTTCAACCTCATGAGCGTGATCGGCGTCTTCGTCGCCTCGCAGATCCTGAGGTGGTACCGCTAAGAGCGGGAGGCCGTGATGTTTCCAGTGTTGGCCGCCATCGGCATCGGCTCGACCGAACTCCTGGTGATCCTGGCGATCATCCTGCTGCTGTTCGGCCCGAAGCGCCTGCCCGAGCTTGCCGAGGGCCTCGGCAAGTCGATCCGCAAGTTCAAGGATGCTTCGCATGCGGCGTCGCGCGAGGTGCGGCGCGAGGTCGACGACCTCAAGCAGGCGCAGCAGGACGAGACGCGGGACAACAGCAAGCCGCAGGGGCCGGCGCAGCCCTGAGGGCACGGAGGTCGGCTTGAACCTCGCGCAATTGCTCGAACAGCTGAAGGCCGACGAGAAATTCCTGCGCCATGTCACCCGCTGGGAGGTGATCCCGCCGCAGCCGTCGCGCACGGCGGAATTTCCCGGCGAGCTCGACCCGCGACTGCGGGCGGCGCTGCGCGCCCGCGGCATCGGTGAACTCTACAGCCACCAGGCCGAGGCGGTCGGCCACGCGCTGGCCGGGCGCTCGTTCGTGGTGCCCACGCCCACCGCCTCGGGCAAGACCCTCTGCTACAACCTGCCGGTGCTCGACGCCGTCCTGCGCGACCCGCAGGCGCGCGCCCTGTACCTGTTTCCCACGAAGGCGCTGGCGCAGGACCAGATGCACGAGGTGCACGGCCTGGTGACCGAACTGGGCGCCGACATCAAGACGTTCACGTTCGACGGGGACACGCCCGAGACCGCGCGGCGCGCCATCCGCAGCTCCGGCCACATCGTCGTGACCAACCCCGACATGCTGCACCAGGGCATCCTGCCGCACCACACGTTGTGGGTGAAGCTGTTCGAGAACCTGCGCTACGTGGTGGTCGACGAGGTCCACCAGTATCGCGGCGTCTTCGGCAGCCATGTCGCCAACGTGCTGCGCCGGCTGCGCCGCGTCGCGGGCTTCTACGGCGCGAACCCGCAGTTCATCTGCTGCTCGGCCACCATCGCCAACCCGCGCGAGCTGGCCGAGCGCCTGACCGGCCTGCCGATGGAGGAGGTCGCGGGGAACGGCGCCCCGCGCGGCCTGAAGCACTTCATCTTCTACAACCCGCCGGTGGTCAACCAGGAGCTCGGCATCCGGGCCTCGACAATCAAGACGACGCGGGCCATCGCCGAGCGGTTCCTGGGCAGCGGGGCGCAGATGATCGTCTTCGCGCGCAGCCGCATGCGCGTCGAGCTGCTGCTGACCTACCTGGAGAAGGCCGGCCGCAAGGTCGGCATCCGCACGGGGGAGGTGCGCGGCTACCGCGGCGGCTACCTGCCGGGCGAGCGGCGCGCGATCGAGCAGGGCCTGCGCGACGGCAGCGTGCGCGCCGTCGTGTCGACGAACGCCCTGGAGCTGGGCATCGACATCGGGCGTCTCGACGTCTGCATCATGGCTGGGTATGCCGGGACCGTCGCAGCCACGTGGCAGCAGGCGGGCCGCGCGGGCCGGCGGCAGAACGTCAGCGCCGTCGTACTTGTGGCCTCGAGCAGCCCCGCCGACCAGTACATCGTCACCAACCCCGACTTCTTCTTCGGCCGCAGCCCGGAGTACGCCACGCTGGACCCGGACAACCTGGTGGTGCAGATGAGCCACCTGAAGTGCGCCGCGTTCGAGCTGCCCTTCGCCGAGGACGAGCTCTACGGCGACCAGCGCGTGACCGAGATCCTCGAGTACCTGTGCTCGATGCGCGTGCTGCACCGGGCCGAGGGCCGCTACCACTGGATGGCCGACACCTACCCCGCCGAGGACGTCAGCCTCAGGAGCGCGGCGCCGGACAACGTGGTCATCATCGACGATGCGCGCCCGGGCGGCCTGGTGATCGGCGAGATGGACCTCTTCAGCGCGCAGGAGATGCTGCACGACGACGCCATCTACATCCACGGCGGCCAGCAGTACCACGTCGACAGGCTCGACTGGGACCGCCGCGAGGCCCATGTGCAGCCGGTGCAGGTGGACTACTACACCGACGCCCAGCGCAAGAGCGAACTCAAGACGCTGACCGCCGACGAGGACCAGCCGTTCGGGGCGGGCCGCCTGGCGGTCGGCGAGGTCGGCCTGGTCTCGAAGGTCACCGTCTACAAGAAGATCAAGCTGGGGACGCACGAGAACGTGGGGGCGGGACGCGTGCACCTGCCTGAGATGGAGATGCACACCACCAGCTTCTGGTGGGAGCTGCCGGACAGCGCCGCCGCCGACATGGCCGACGCGGGGCTCGACCTGGGCGACGCGCTGAAGGGCCTGGCCCACCTGCTCGGCTGCGTGGCGCCCGTGTTCGTGATGGCCGACAGTTCGGACCTGCATGCGACGGCGATGATCCGCTCGCCGTTCACGGACAAGGCGACGCTGTACCTCTACGACAGCGTGCCCGGCGGCGTCGGGTTCGCGCGCCGGATCTACGAGCAGTTCGACGAGATCTGCGAGGCCTCCCGCCGGCACCTGCTGGCGTGCCCGTGCGGCCGCGGTTGCCCCGCCTGCGTGGGCGCCGCGGTCGATTCCGGCGACACGGCGCGGGCCGGCGCCGCCTGGCTGCTGGCCGGCAGCGCCGCCGCCGGCCAGGGCTGACATGGACCTGCGGCAGCGGCTGGCCCGCCTCGACCGCCTGACCAGCCGCCCGCTGCCGGCGCCCGCAGAGGCGTCGACCGCCGACCTGGGCGACCTGGCGGCGGAACTCGGGCTGCGCGAGGAAGCCACCGCCGCCGGCCCGTGCTGGGTCCGCGAATGGCGCGAGCCGGCACCGGGGCCCGCCGGCCTCCTGCCGGACCTGCGCGGACTGCTGTCGCGGCACGGTGAGCGGCAGCCCGCGCGCGAGGAGATCCTGTTCGTCGACACCGAGACCACCGGGTTGGCCGGCGGCACCGGCACCCTGGCGTTCCTGGTCGGCGTGGCGTGGTTCGAGGGCGACGAGCTGGTGACGCGGCAGCTCTTCCTGCCGGGCCCGGGGCGCGAGGGCGGCCTGTTGTGCGCGCTGGGGGACTGGGCCGCGCCGTTCGCGGTCGTGGTCACCTACAACGGCGGCGCTTTCGACCTGCCGCTGCTGCGCACGCGGGCGCTCATGAACCGGCGGCCGGACCCGCTGGCGCACCTGCTGTCGTGGGACCTGCTGCCCGCCTGCCGCCGCCTGTGGGGCAGGACGCTGCCGGATTGCCGGCAGCAGACGGTAGAGGCCGATGTGTGCGGCCTGGTCCGTGGCCCCGGCGACATCGAGGGCGCGCGCATCCCCGAGGTGTGGCGGGGCTGGCTGTCGGGCGAGCCCGCGGACGACCTGGCCTGCGTCCTGCGCCACAACCAGCGCGACGTCGCGGGCATGGCCCGCATCCTGGCCCTGGTCGTGGCCGAGGGCCTCGCAGCCGCCGACGGCCCGGGGGCCGGCGTGGCGGACTGGCGCAGCGGCTGGGCGCGCGCGCGCATCGCCGAGCGGCGACGCGACGACGAGGCGGCAGCCGGCTGGATGTGCGCCGCGCTCGGGGCGGGCGCCCTGGCGGGCGCCGGGCCGCAGCTGCGGCCCCTGTGCGTCGATGCGGTGCGCCTGCTGAAGCGCCGGCGCCTGTGGAACGAGGTCGAGGGCGTGCTGCAGGCGGCGCTGGCGTCCGGCGGCGGACGCTGGGCGCACCGCGAGGCCGCCATCCTCTACGAGCACCGCCTGCCGCGGCTGGCCGAGGCGCTGCGCCACGCCACCCTGGCCGGGGACGGACCGCGCGCGGATCGCCTGCGCCGGCGCCTCGAACCCGATGACGTCCGAGGGAAGGAAGAACGATGATCCGAGTGCCGCGGGCCGAGGCCCACCTTCTGCTGGCGGGCGTGCGCGTCCTGGAACACCGCCTCGGGCGGGGACCGACCCCCGAGGAGCTGGCCGACCTGCTGCAGGCGGCCGAGAGCCAGGTGCGCCTGCAGGCCTCGGCGCTGCAGGAGATCGGCGCCGTGGCGCTCGTCAGCAGCGCCTACGAGACGCACCTCGAGATCCGCGACCACCTGGCGGTCGAACAGCTCGAGGATCGCGAGGGCCCGGCCATCGGCGACGACCTGCGCGCCTTCGACGCGCGCAAGCGGGAAGAGGCCGAGAAGATGGCGAACCTGTTCGACTCCGGCGAGCACGAGAAGCAGCGGCAGGAACAGATCAAGCGCATGGACGAGGACCTGCAGGACTTCCGTCGCCGAAAGCCGCGAAATCCCTTCGGCGACGACTGAGCGGGACGCGGGACCGGACGCAAGCCGGCGGTCGGCGTGGGGAAAGACAAAGGGCCCGGGATCGCCTCCCGGGCCCTTCGCCTGTGTGTCCGCGGGTCTGTCTGTCCGCCGGCGTTCCGCTAGTTGCGGGCGCGCAGCTCCCCGCGGTTGTCGACGATCTTGGCCTTGGCCTTCTCGTCCTTGAGCCACTTGTCGACGATCTCGGCCTGCGCCTGCGACAGCAGCGCCTGCTGGATGCCGACGCGCCGCGCGGCGAAGTCCGACTCGTTGATCGGCTTGACCCACAGGGGCACCGCCGCGTACACGCCGCGCATCGTCTCGACCGGCTCGGTGATGCGGCCGACCATGCCCTCGATCACGGCCTTGTTGAAGTCGGTGCCGTAACCCACGTCGGCGACATTGCTGTTGTACGAGAACGTGTCGCTCACGGCGTACTTCAGGTTGAAGGTCCGGGCGGCCGTGCTCAGCGGCGTGCCGGCCTGGACGGCGGCGATCGCCGGGGCCAGGCGCTGGCGCGCCACCTGGGCGTTGTGCTGCTTGCGCAGGGCCAGCATCACCTGGCTGCGGGCCTCGTCCAGCGACCGCGTGCCCGCGGGCTCGACGCGCTCGGCCAGCAGGACGTAGTAGCAGTCGTCGTTCTCCATCACCGGGCTGACGGTGCCGGGCTGGGCCAGGAACAGCCAGTTGGTGCCGGCCAGCGACAGGGCCAGGCCGGGGATGTCGCGGTCGCGCGCCACGCCCGCCGGCTTGAGCAGCTCGAGCGCCTCGGCCTCGGCCGTGCTCACGAAGTTGCCGGCATTGACGCGCGCGCGGAACCCGGACGCCGCCTCGTTGATCAGGTCGAGCGTCTGCGGGCCGGGGGCGACCTTCATCAGGATGTGGCTGGCCGTCACCTGCGACAGCTGGCCCGCGGCGTCGCGCTGCTGCGCCGTCACCAGGATCAGGTGGTAGCCGAACTGCGTCTTGACCGGCTCGCTGACCTGGCCGACCGGCAGCGAGAAGGCCGCGTTGGCGAACTCGGGCACCATGCGCGAGCGGTCGAATGTGCCGACGTCACCGCCGCGGTCGCCGCTGCCGGTGTCGTCGCTGTACTGCTTCGCCGCGGTCGCGAAGTCCGTCGTGCCCGCCATGATCTCCTGGCGGATGCCGTTGAGGGTGTCGACGATGTCCTTCTCGTCGGCCGCGCTGGCCTTCTTCGCGAAGCGCACGACCTTGCACGTGGCCAGGCCGGTGTGCTTGAAGTCGTCGGGATGGGCGGCGTACCAGTCGCTGATCTCCTGGTCCGTCGGGTTATAGCCGTCGTTGATCTCGGTGAAGGGGACGCCGACGTACTCGGCCATCGCCCGTCCCACCTGGCGGACGTACTCGCGGCGCACATCCTCGTCGCTGACGACGGCGCCGGCCGCGATCTGCTCCGAGAGCTTCTGCCGCGGCAGCATCTGGCGCACGTAATTCTCGACGGGCTTCCAGTCGATCGCGGGGTTCTGCAGGTCGGCGTAGTAGCGCTGCATGTCGATCTGGCCGCTTTCGGTCCGGTACTGCGCCAGCAGCTCGGCAGGCGGGTTGTTCCGGAACGCGTCGAGCACTTCCTGGTCCGTCACCTTGATCTTCCGCTTCGCGATGGCCTGGTCGACCAGGGCCGTCTGGACCGCGAAGTCCCACGCGCCCTCCTGGGCGGCCGCGTACTGGTTCGCGTTCAGTTCGCGGTCGGGCGCCTGCTGCTTCATCATGGCGACCTGCTGCCGGTAGGCCTGGTCGTACTGCTCGGCCGTGATCTTGGCGCCGTTGACCGAGCCGATGACGCCCGATTCGGCGCGCGAACTGCCGGGGGCCGTGCAGCCGCGGCTGGTCAGGCCGCCGAGCGCCAGGAACAGGAGGAACGAAGCCGCGATCACCCAATAGAAGATCTTGGCCCGCGAGCGCATGAACTGGAACATCGACGAACCCCTTGGCGGTGGTGAT